>JAJPXA010000133.1:4133-5856 GCA_021205715.1 Bacillota bacterium | reverse complement strand
GATTCGCCTTTCATTCGCAAGGCGGTCAAATATCCCGCCGCCTGTGCTTCGCTGACGCTTCCCTCAAGGATCATATCCATAGCCTTAGCCGCTTCTTCTATTGTGAGGTTTTCTCCCTCGACCAGTTTTTTAATAAGTGTCTGCATAATCTAATCCTCCTCCGGCGGATATATCCGCCTCTCTCGTCTAATCTTAACCTCCGTCCCGCGGAAGTCATATTTGATTTTATCATATACACATTCAAAATGCAATACAAATATTTACTAAAATTGCGCCGCGCGGCGCGCGGATTTTTTAACCGCTGTTTATTTTAAGCGCGAGATACAGCGATACTGCCTTTGTGCTGACGTATCGGCGAAGCATTTCCTTTGCCTTAAATATCAGCTCTATCGCCGACACCGTCACCTTCGGATTGAGCTTTCGGGCGAGGCTTGAAAGCTCCGGCGTTTTATCGCTGTTTATCGTTCTGCCGTGCGTTCCCGTTTGCATAACCAATATATCGCGCAAATACGATATCCAAAAATCAAATATCTTTTCGGCGTCGTCTTTGTTTTCCTCCACGTATTTTTTTATATCGAACGCGCGAACCTTGCTCTTTGTCATAAGCTTCGGCAAATAATCAAGCGCGCTGTTTCTGAGCGAGTAAAATTCCTCGTCAGCCATAATTCCGTCTACGCGCCCGGGGACGCCCTCGCAGTATTTTACGATGAAATCCTTGTTTTCCGCCTCGGGGTATTTTTCCTCAAGATACACGCGCACCGCGTTTTCCGAAACGGGCGGAAAATGCACCAAAACGGAGCGTGAAAGCACGGTTTGGAGCAGCGCGCTTTGATTTGTCGAAATGATTATAAACACCGCGTATTCGGGCGGCTCCTCAAGCGTTTTTAACAGCGCATTCTGCGCGGCGGGTGTCAGCAAATCGCCGTCCTCGATTATATACACCTTTTTCTCGGAGGAAAACGGCTTTATTATAACGTCCTCCGTAAGCGTCCTTATCGGCTCGACGCCGATGGTCTGCTTATCCGCGGGTTTTTTGAACATAATAATATCCGGATTCGTTCCCGCCGCCGCCTCGACGCAGGACGGGCACGAGCCGCACGGCGAGATACCCGCGTTTTCGCACGTCAGCGCGGCGGCGAAAAGCTTCGCGGCGCTCAATTTGCCCAGACCCTTTTCGCCCTCGAAAATATACGCGTTCGCCGCCGCGCCGCCGTGAACGGAGCTTATAAGCGATTTCATTAAATTGTCGTGGAAAATTTCATATCCGTACATTGACCTACAGCCTCCCTGCCGAAAACAGTCTTTGATTTATTTTAACATAAAAACAAAAAAAAATAAATAGCATTGTGAGATAAATTTTAAATCGGCGGCAAAAAGCAAAAAAGAATACCGCCGCGATGCGGAGGTATTCTTTATCCGAATAGAATTATTCGCCCATTGCGTTCTCGTAAGCCTGAATCATTTTCTTAACCATCTGTCCGCCTACGGAGCCTGCCTGCTTTGATGTCAAATTGCCGTTATAGCCCTGGTTGATTGTAACGCCTACTTCGTTTGCCGCTTCCATCTTGAACTGCTCAAGAGCGGCCTTCTTACCTTTTGCCATTTTCGTTTTCTCCTTTACATAAAATGTTTTGGGTTCAATGCTTTTCCCAACAATAATTTGTGTAAAAGATAAAATAAAATACAATGTAATTTATGCAATTTATGCCGATATATCACATTA
>JAJPXA010000133.1:0-4123 GCA_021205715.1 Bacillota bacterium | reverse complement strand
CATTAATTCATTACAACATCGTCCGATATGAGATTTTCGGCGCGTTTTTTGAGCGCCGCGTATTTCGGCGCGTTTATGCCGCCGTCCTCGGTTAATATAAACCGCGCGGCGTCCTGCGCGTCTTTTAGGATATCCCTGTCCTCGAACAGATTCGCGATTTTCATCTCCGGCAGTCCGTGCTGGCGCGTTCCGAAAAAGTCGCCGGGGCCGCGGAGCTTTAAATCCTGCTCGCTTATGTAAAATCCATCGTTCGAGGCGCACATCGTTTTCATACGCATTTTCGTCACGTCGTTATCGCCGTGCGCGAACATAACGCAGTACGCCTCATCGCCGCCGCGTCCCACGCGCCCGCGAAGCTGATGCAGCTGCGACAGACCGAAACGCTCCGCGTTTTCGATAACCATAACGTTCGCGTTCGGAACGTTTACGCCGACCTCTATAACGGTCGTCGAAACCAAAATTTTAATGTCGCCGTTTAAAAACTCGGTCATTACCTCATCCTTGAGCTTTGGGCGCATTTTGCCGTGCATAAGACCGATTTTTATGTCGGGATAGCTTGCCGCGAGCGCCTCGCAAAGATCCGACGCGTTTTTCAAATCGCTTTTTTCGCTTTCCTCGACCAACGGACAAACTATGTACGCCTGCGAGCCGGCAAGAACGTTTTTCTCGACAAACGCGTATATCCTTCGGCGCATATTTTCGCCCACGGCATAGGTTTTCACCGGCTTTCGCCCGGGCGGAAGCTCGTCGATTACCGATATATCCAAATCACCGTAAAGGATGAGCGCGAGCGTCCTCGGAATGGGCGTCGCGGACATAATCAAAATATGCGGATTATGCCCCTTTGCCGCGAGCCGCGCGCGCTGTTCGACACCGAAGCGGTGCTGCTCATCCGCGATAACAAGCGCCAAATCGCGGAACGCAAGCTCGTCTTGAATGACCGCGTGAGTGCCGATTATAACATCCGCCGTACCCAGCTCCGCCGCCTCGTACACGCGCCGTTTTTCCGCCTTTTTCATACCGCCGGTCAAGAGCGAAACGCGTATATCCATACCGTCAAACATAGCGTCGAGCGTTTCCTTATGCTGACGCGCGAGTATTTCGGTCGGCGCCATCATAACGGCTTGACGCCCGTTTTTTACAGCCGTGTAAATCGCCGCCGCGGCGACGGCGGTTTTTCCGGAGCCGACGTCGCCCTGAACAAGCCTGTTCATAGCCGCGCCGCCGCTCATATCCTTTAAAATCTCGCCGATTGTTCTCATCTGCGCCCCGGTTAATTTATACGGAAGCGCGTTGATAAAATCGCCGCAGCATTCCGTGTTTTCGATAACGATTCCGTCCGCTTTCGATAAGCCGTCCTTTCTCGAAAGCAAACTCAGCTGCAAGGTCAAAAGCTCGTCGAAAACGAATCTGCGTCTTGCGATTTCATAGCTTTTCGCGTCCGTCGGGAAATGGATGTTTCGCATAGCGAAGTTTATTTCCGCGATTTGAAATCGCCCTCTTATATCCTCGAGTATATACTCTTCTATATCTCCCGCCGCATCAAGCGCCGATTCCATCGCGCTCTGCACAATCTTTTGCGTAAGCGAGCCGCTTAACGGGTATATCGGCACTATTTTGCCGGTGAAACGCTCCTTGCCTATTTCCTCGATTATCGGATTTACCACCTGCCGTTTGCCGCGCTTGTCGCGGATGATTTTGCCGAAAAACACGTATTCCTCGCCGTTTCGGTAGAGCGTTCCGACATAGGGGTTATTGTACCACACAACGGCGATTGAGCCGGTATCGTCCTCGACAGTCATTGTCGTCACCGTCATTGAGCGTCTTACGCGCACGGTCTGCGGCGGCATACGCACGGCGGCGCGGAAGCATATCTCATCGCCGTCGGCGCATTCGCCGAGCTTTTTTATTTTTGTCCTGTCCTCATGGGTTCTCGGGAAGAAGTACAGCAAATCCTCAACCGTGGTTATGCCCTTTTTTTGAAAAATCGCCGCGCGTTTTTCGCCGATGCCCTTAAGCTCCGTAATTTTTTTATCAATCATATTATTATATCATATCCTACTCCGCCGACACAGTATAATAGTAAATCGGCTGTCCGCCTCGTTTGAACGACACCTCCGCGTCGCCGCAGTTTTCCGTTATTCGCTTTGCCGTGTTCTCGATGTCGCGTCTTTTTACGTCCTTGCCGACATAGACCGTTATATATTCGGCGCCGCCGCCGGTGTAGCTTGAAATCATTTTTTCCAAAACTCGGTTGACACTCCCGCCTATATAGCGTATCTCGCCGCCGTCAATTCCCAATATATCGCCTTTTTTGACGGGTTTTCCGGCTATCTCGGCATTTTTTACGGCATAGGTTATTTGACCAGTTTTTACGCTTTTCGCCGCGCTTATCATACGTTTTTCGTTTTCCTCGGCGCTTCTTCGGACGTTAAATTCCGTCATCGCCCTCACGCACTGCGGCACGCTTACGGTTTCGATAACCGTCACGCGCTTGTCCTCGGCAAGCTGCGCGGCTTGCTTCGCCGCCATAACTATATTTTTATTGTTCGGGAACACATACACCGTTTTCGCCTTTATTTTGGACACCGCTTTTAAAATATCCTGCGTGCCGGGATTCATCGACTGACCGCCCTCGATAACTCGGTCGACTCCCAAGTCGGTGAGGATATTTGCCATACCGTGCCCGCTCGCGACAGCCGCGAAGCCGAATTCCTTAATCCGCTCCGATTTTTTCGCCGCCCTCGGCGCTTCGGATATAAGCTCGCTGTGCTGACGCTTCATATTGTCGACTTTAAGGCTTATTATCTCGCCGATTTTCAGCGCTTCCTCAATGACAAGTCCGGGGTGGTTGGTGTGTATATGTACCTTCACAACCTCCTCGTCGTCTATTACAAGCATACAGTCGCCCTCGTTTTTTATCGTTTCGCGAAGCGCCTCAACATCGGCGCCGTTCTTTGATTTTTCCGCGATAAACTCGGTGCAGTATTGAAATTTTATATCTGCGGCGGCTTTCGCCCCCGCCGCACTCGTTTTTGGAGCATTCTGCTCGGGTGCGTCGCTTTTTACGGCTTCGCCGGTTTTTAAATATTCCAGCGCGCCCTCCAAAATAAGCATACATCCCGCGCCGCCCGCGTCGACAACGCCCGCTTCGCGAAGAGCGGGAAGCATTTGCAGAGTCATTTTAAGCGACTCGTTTCCGCGCTTTACGGCACCATCTATAACCTCCTCCGCGCTTTTGGCGGTTTCGGCCGCCTTTACGGCGCCCTGCGCCGCCTCGCGCGCGACGGTCAGTATCGTGCCCTCGGTGGGCGTCATAACCGCGCGGTATGCGGCTTTCGCGCCCTCGTCGAGGGACGCGGCAAGCTCCCGCGGGGTTATTTCGTCCTTGCCCTTAATACTCTTTGCCATACCTCTGAAAAGCTGCGACAATATTACACCGGAATTTCCGCGCGCGCCTCTTAGCGCGGTGTACGCCATACATTCCGCCGCCCTGCCCGCAGACGGTATCTCACCTTGCCCCAAAGCATCCGCCACAGCCGCCGCCGTCATAGACATATTCGTTCCCGTGTCGCCGTCGGGCACGGGGAACACATTCAAGTCGTTTATCCTTTGTCTGTTGTTGTACAGCTTATTCGCGCCGCTTATCATCATTTGTGAGAATTTAATACCGTCAAGCTTTTCTATGTCAAACATCTCCCGTTCGTTTTTAATCGTCAACTCTTATGCCCTCGACCCTTACGTCAACTCTGTTGACCTTTAAGCCGAGTGTGTTTTCTATGGTGTATCTTACTCTGTTTACGATGCTTTTGCAAACCGAGGTTATATTCGTGCCGTATTCGACGATGATGTGCATATCAACCGCAATTCCCGAATTATCGACGCTTACTCCTATGCCCTTGGTCATAGCGTCGCGTTTTAAAAGATTTACTATTCCGTCTTTTTTGCTTCTTGACGCCATTCCGACAACGCCGTAGCACTTCGCCGCGACCGCGCCGGAAATTTCGGCGACGACATTGTTCGAAACAAATATTTCCCCAAGCTCGTTGTTAGTTTTTAAAACCATTTTATACCTCCGTTACATATTGTGAATGTATAAGTCATCATTTATTCTACTATATTT
>JAJPXA010000091.1 GCA_021205715.1 Bacillota bacterium | reverse complement strand
CTATATGGGTTTGTGCCCGTTTCATAACGAGAAAACGCCCTCCTTTCACGTAAGCCGCGAAAAGCAGCTTTATCATTGCTTCGGCTGCGGCGCGTCGGGAAATCTTATACGTTATGTTATGAATACCGAAAATCTTGATTTTGTGGACGCGGTTAAGCTCTTGGCGGATAACGCGGGAATAGTCATACCCGACGACGGCGAAATATCTACGGAGAGTCATAACAAAAAGAAAAAAATACTGGAAATGAATAAAATGTCGGCAAGGTTTTACCATAATTGCCTAAAAAGCAAGGACGGCACAACGGCGCGCGAATATTTTTCAAACCGCAAAATACAGTGGAAAACCGTGATAACCTACGGCTTGGGATACGCTCCGGCGAATAAGACATCGCTTTTGAACTTTTTAAAGGACAATGATTACACCGAAAACGAACTACTCGAGGCGGGTCTTGCGGTAAACCGCGACGGCAAAATTATAGACAAGTTTAGAAACCGCGTAATGTTCCCGATTATAAATGTGCGCGGAGAGATAATAGGCTTCGGCGGCAGGATAATGGGGAACGAAAAGGAAATTAACGGCTACAAAATTCCAAAATATTTAAACAGCTCCGAAACGGCGGCGTTTGATAAGGGAAAAAATTTGTTCTCGCTTAACCTTGCGAAAAATTCAGCCGAGCAAAGCCTTATTTTATGCGAGGGTTATATGGATGTCATAGCGACGTATCAGGCGGGCGTGAAAAATATTGTCGCCACGTTGGGGACGGCGATAACGATAAATCAGGCGAAGCTGATGCGAAGATACGCGAATGAAATCATTATTTGCTACGACAGCGACGAGGCGGGCATAAAAGCGGCTCTGCGCGCGATTGACGTTATAAACGAAGCGGGCGGAAAGTCGCGGGTTATACGCCTTAAGGGCGCGAAAGATCCGGACGAGTACATAAACAAATACGGCATAGAAAAGTTTCGCGAGGCTGTGAAAAAATCACTGCCGTCGACCGAATACCGATTGTCGCTGATTAAAAGCAAATACGACACAACAACTCCCGACGGAAAAATCAAATTTTTGGACGAGGCGGTCGGCGTGTTTTTAAGCATAAAGGACAGCATAGAGGTTGAGGCGTATATAAACAAGGTTTCGGACGAAACGGGCATAAGCAAAAACGCGATATACGCGAAGTGCCGTGAAAAAGGAAGCGGCCGCAAGACATACGCCAAGCCGAAGCAAAGCCGCGTGACGGCAGAGCGCCCCGACGGAACCAAGCAGGTCGTTCCTCCGTCTATAATCGAGGCGGAAAAGCGTCTTTTAAGTCTGATAGTCGGCAGCAAGAAATATTACGCGATATGCAAGGAAAACATTTCTCCGAACGAGTTTATGTCGGATATTCATAAAAGGCTCGCGGAAAAGATTTACACCGCTTACGAAAGCGGAACCGCGCCGGAGGAGGCGATGATTTTAAATAATTTCAGCGCCTCCGATAAGGAAATGAACGAGGCTTCGTCGGTCTTTTACAATATGGAGGTATATAACGGAGATACTGCCGTTATATATGACCTTATTTACACGATAAAAGAGAAAAAAATTCAAATGCAAATAGACAACGAAACCAACATAAGCGCGATCGGTGAATTGATTAAGCAAAAACAAGATTTAATAAATAAGAAAAAGCAGTGGGAGGAAACTTAAATGGACGAGAAGAAAAAATCGGTCATAAAAGGACTTTTGGAGCTTGGGAAGAAAAAGGGCGTTTTATCGCAGCAGGATATAACCGACGCTTTTACGGAAATAGATATAAGTCCGAACGAGCTTGAAAAGCTGTATGACAAATTCGAGAAGGAAGAGATTGAGATTGTAACCGATATGGACAAGGAGCTTGAGGACATTGAGGTTACGAAAGAGGAGCTTGAGGATTTGTCGGTTCCCGAGGGGATAAATATCGACGACCACGTCAAGATGTATCTCAAGGAAATAGGCAAGGTTGACCTTTTGACGCCGGAGGAGGAAACAAAGCTCGCCAAAGCGATGTCCGAGGGTGACGAGGAGGCTAAAAAGCGTCTTGCCGAGGCGAATTTGCGCTTGGTTGTTTCAATCGCTAAGAGATATGTCGGACGCGGTATGCTTTTTCTCGACCTGATTCAGGAGGGCAATTTGGGTCTTATAAAAGCGGTGGACAAGTTTGATTATACCAAGGGTTACAAATTTTCCACCTACGCGACCTGGTGGATAAGACAGGCTATAACCCGCGCGATCGCGGATCAGGCGAGAACCATACGAATTCCCGTTCATATGGTCGAAACCATAAACAAGCTTGTTCGAGTATCGCGGCAAATGGTGCAGGAGCTGGGACGCGAGCCTACTCCGGAGGAGCTTGCGCGGGAGCTTAATATGCCGGTTGAAAAGGTGCGTGAAATTTCCAAAATTTCACAGGAACCTGTATCGCTTGAAACTCCCATAGGCGAGGAGGAGGACAGTCATTTGGGCGATTTCATACCTGATGACGACGCGCCCTCGCCGTCGGACGCGGCGAGTTTTGTGCTGCTTAAGGAGCAGCTTGCAAGCGTCTTAAAAACGCTTACGCCGCGCGAGGCGAAGGTGTTGAGTCTGCGCTTCGGACTTGAGGACGGCAGACAGCGGACTCTCGAGGAGGTAGGCAAGGAATTTGACGTTACGCGGGAGCGCATACGTCAGATTGAAGCCAAGGCATTAAGAAAATTAAGACATCCGAGCCGCTCAAAAATATTAAAGGATTTTCTTGATAATTAAACAAAATTCTCAGCCTTGTTCGGGCTGAGAATTTTTAAAGAAAGGAGAGCAAAAATGGATTGGTTAAAGGTCACAATATACACAACATCCGAGGGAATTGACCCGCTTTCGGGCAGGCTTTACGGACTCGGCATAACAGGCTTGGAGATAGAGGACGAGCGCGATTTTAAAGATTTTCTTGAAAACAACAAGCAGTATTGGGATTATGTCGACGAGGATTTGATAAAAGAGAAAAGCGGCGAAACAAAGGTAAGCGTTTATGTAAACGACAACGCGGCGGGTAATGAAATGATTATCGCGATAAAGGGCGAGCTTGCGGCATTGAAGGCGCTTGACGCCGACGGTGAATTCGGACGGCTTGAATACGAAATTAACGGAGTGCGCGACGAGGACTGGCAGAATAACTGGAAGAAGTACTATCATACAATGGAAATAGGCGAACGCGTTATAATCAAGCCGGTATGGGAGGACTTCCCTGCGGAGCGCGGCGGCAAGGTTGTGTTTAATATCGAGCCGGGTTTGAGCTTCGGTACCGGCTCGCACGAAACGACAAGGCTTTGCATAGAGAGCCTTGAAAAATACGTGAAGCCGGGGATGAAAATTCTCGATTTGGGCTGTGGAAGCGGAATTTTATCGATTATCGCATTGCTTCTGGGCGCGGAGAGCGCGGACGCGATAGATATTGACCCGAACGCGGTCGGCACCGCGCGTCAAAACGCGCGCCGAAATGGCATTGACGACAGCCGCTACACGCTGTACGCGGGCGATATTTTAACGGATAAAAGCATCCAAGGCAAGCTCGGCGAGTATGACATAGTTCTCGCGAATATTGTGGCGGATGTTATTATCGCGCTCTCGCCGGCGGCGAAGAAATATATGAAGGACGGCGGCGTGTTTATCACATCCGGCATAATCGAAAGCAGAACCGATGATGTTAAAACGGCGCTTGACGCGGCGGGATTTAAGACTGTAAGCGAGCGCCGACAAAAGGACTGGGTATCGATTGTTTGCAAATAGGTGACAGGAATGGAAAATATTAGAGATGATATACATAAATTTTCGCGCGGCGATATAAACGCGTATCTTATCGGCAAGGATATTTTAATCGACGGCGTGGGCGCGCAATATTTTGACGAGTACTTGGTGGAGGTTGAGAGCTTCGCGGGCATCGGCAATATTAAATACGCGGTGGTAAATCACTGCGAGCCGAACAGATGCGCGTCGCTTATTAAGCTGCTTGATATTAATCCGAATATTACGGTTATAGCGTCTACCGCGGGATTGAAATTTTTAAGCCGACTTATCGAAAAGCCGTTCAAGCAAATTTTGGCGAAGGACGGAATGTGTCTTGACCTATGCGGCAGAACGCTTAAATTCATACTCGCGCCTTATTTAAATTGGCCCGACAGTATGCTGACGCTGTACGGCGGCGCGTTGTTTTCGTGCGACCTTTTTTCGGGGAACGACTGCGCGGAATATTTCGCGGATAATTTAATGACGCGCAGTGATTACGCGCGGCTCGCGCTCGGCAAGCTCAAATCGGAAAAATTCGATTTGATTTTACCCGCGGAGGGCGGCGCGAAAACGAGCGGTGTTATAAAAGATTATGAGGAATTGCTTCATAAAAATTCAGACCGCGCCGTAATGGTATACCATTCGATGTACGGGTATACATACGAAATGTCAAAAATTGTAAAAGAGATATTTTCGGGAGAGCTTGAAATATATAACGCGGCGGAGGACGGCGCGGAGAATATAGCGTCTGCGGTGAACGGTTGTTCCGCTCTTATAATCGGTACCGACACGATAAACGCGGACGCGCCGGAGAGTATTTGGAATGTTGTCGCGAAAACGGATAAGATTATAAACAAGCAAAAGCCGTGTATGCTTTTCGGTTCCTACGGATGGGGAGGCGAGGGTCTGTATTTTTTGGAAACGCATTTGAAAATGTTAAAATACAAGATGTTCAAAAAGCCGTTCGGCGCGGAGTTTAAATTGAACGATGATGAAAAGAGAGAATTTATAAAATATATAAAGGAATTTGAAAGCATAGTAAAACAGACATCAAAATTGTAATTTTTCGCCCGGTTTCGACTTTTCGGAGTAAAAGGCTTTAAAGCCGTTTGACATACCGACGCAAATTTGGTATACTGTATTCAACGTATAAAAGGAGGCATTATATGGGAATTTTAATTGCTGTCGACGGAGTCGACTCGAGCGGCAAGCAGACGCAGACGGAGCTTTTGCGTAAGCGGCTTAAATCCGACGGCGTTAATATACGCGCGGTATCGTTTCCGGTGTATGACAGTCCGTCGTCGTCATTGATAAAAATGTATCTCGACGGCGAGTTCGGAACAAATCCGGATGATGTGAACGCGTATACCGCGTCCGCGTTTTTCGCGCTTGACCGCTTTGCCTCGTATAAAACCGACTGGGGCGCCGATTATAACGGCGGCGCGGTGATATTGGCGGACAGATACACGACCTCGAATATGATACATCAGGCGGGGAAGATAGACGACCTTTCGGAAAAAAAGAAATTTATCGACTGGGTTTACGATTTTGAATACAACATCTGCGGCTTGCCGAAGCCCGATATTACGATTTTCCTCGATATGCCGCCGGAATACGGCATACGCCTTATGGAAAATCGCGCGAATAAAATAGACGGCACGGACGTGAAGGATATTCACGAGCGCAACCGAGAGTATCTTCAAAAGAGCTATGACAACGCCGTTTTCGTGGCTGAAAGCTACGGTTGGAAGCGTATCGTCTGCGCCGAAAACGGCGCGGTCAGGAGTATTGAGGATATAAACGACGAGGTGTATTCCGCAGTTAAAGCGGTTTTGACGGATATTTAGACTCGTTTTGGGAGAAAATACTATGAAAAAAATACTATGCTTTGCGTTATGCCTTGCGGCATTTTTTTCCGCGACCGCATACGCGGAGGAGATAACCGTCGAAATAGACGGCGCGGAGCTTTTGTGCGAGCCGCCGCCGATAAATACGGACGACCGAGTGCTTGTGCCTATGCGGGCGATATTTGAGGCGCTCGGCGCAGATGTCGAGTGGGACGGCGAGCGTCAAAGAGTTATAATTGAAACCGC
>JAJPXA010000081.1 GCA_021205715.1 Bacillota bacterium | reverse complement strand
ATATAAAGCACGACGACGATGTGGAAATCTTTAATCCCGATTTACACATTGCAACCTTAAACGAGGATGCTAATCTTTATATGGAGATTACTATATCAAACGGCAGGGGATATGTAAGCGCGGAGAAGAACAAACAGATGCTTCAGCCTGTAATCGGAGTTATTCCGGTGGATTCGATTTATACGCCGGTTACAAAGGTTAATTACGCGGTGGAAACTTCAAGAGTCGGTCAATACGCCGACCGCGAGGAGCTTACCGCGGAGGTTTGGACAAACGCTACTATTAAACCTGATGAGGCAATTTCTCTTGCGGCAAAGATAATGAATGATTTGCTGACGCTGTTCATCGATTTGTCGGATGACGCGAAGAATACAGAGGTAATTGTTGAGAAAGAGGAAAGCAAGAAGGAAAAGGTACTTGAAATGGTAATTGACGACCTTGACCTTTCCGTCCGCTCATACAATTGTCTTAAACGCGCCGGAATTAACACGGTGGAGGATCTCGCGAATAAGTCCGAAGAGGATATGATGAAGGTAAGAAATCTGGGCAGAAAGTCGCTTGAAGAAGTCATAGGAAAATTAGAGGGATTGGGACTTCGTCTTAGAAAGGACGAGGAATAATCAGAATAAATATAGGAGGTAACGGTTATGCCGGGAACAAGAAAGTTAAATATGCCTACAAGCAAAAGAAAAGCTATGCTCCGCAATATGGTTACAAGTTTCCTTGAAAACGGAAGAATTGAAACAACCGTAACAAGAGCAAAGGAATGTCAGGCATTGGCTGAGAAGATGATTACTCTTGGCAAAAAGAATACTCTTCATACTCGTCGTCAGGCGCTTGAGTTCATTACAAAGGAAGACGTTGTAACAAAGGTTTTCTCAGAAATAGCTCCTAAGTACGCTGAAAGAAACGGCGGATATACAAGAATATATAAGCTCGGACCTCGCAGAGGCGATTCAGCGGAAATGGCTGTATTGGAGCTTGTGGACTAACAGTAATTTAAAACAGGCAAAGCACGGATAAAACCGTGTTTTGCCTGTTTTTTATCGTTTGGATATTGAACATTATCTATCATATAGGCTGTTTGGAGTTCGTTAAGCGTCGAAGCGGTGAGCCGACAGTCGGATTTCGGATACTGATTAAAGGATAATTCGTTAAAAAAACACCCGCCCGAGGCTGTCGCCTCGGCGGGTGTTGTATGTTTAGCTTTCTATAATTACGGTTTTCGTATCGCCGTCCCAATCTACGTTACAGCCGAACGCCTCCGCTATCGCACGGACGGGTACAAGCGTGCGGTCGTTTATCATCTGCGCGGGAACGTCAAGCGTCGACGCGGCGCCGTTTTTATACATCGTACCGCTGCCTATCGTAAGCGTTACGGTTGTGCCGTTAAGCGTTGATGTTACCGTCTGCGTGTCGCCGTCCCATTCGACCGACGCGCCCAATGCCTCAAAAATCGCGCGGACAGGTACGAGCGTGCGACCGCTGACGATAGTCGGCGATTGGTCGAAAGTAACAAAATCTCCGTCCACCGTAACGGTTATCAACGCGGTATTTAAATCAAGCGAATAGAAATTCCTCTTTTCAACCCCGTTTATATACCATATTAATTTATCGTCTATCTGTGTAGGCTGACAATCGCTCGACAGCGAAACATCTTTAACTGACCTTATGTCGGACAGCAACTCGCCGTCGCCGTCAACCTGAACATATTTAACCCCGTTGCTTACGGCGGAGGAGTTTTCATATTCAAATTCCTCCCACATAACTAAAAATCTGTTGTTTGAGAGCTTCACAAGATACGGCTTGCTTCCGAGCTTGTTATTGTCGACATAATCCGTCAAATACACCTGCTTAACATCCGATGTTTCGGTATTATCCTTGCCGCTTACAAGAAGAACAACATCTCTTTCGTCAACATCAAGTCCCACCATATTATAAGAGTTATAGCTGCTGACTTTGCTGTGATCTATGGTGTTGATTGCCACCAAATAATTATCGTCGGAATACTCAAAGCCGCCGATTGTGACGCCGGTGCAGTTTGCGCCCGTTTCTCCGGGGATTTCAAATAAATCGACTTCCGTATATTGAGCGTCATCCCAATGGCTTCCCGAAGAATCGTCTGCTGTATGCTTATGTAAAACAATACTTCTCGGGTAAGTGTCGCCGTGGTCGAGAAGCACCTGAGCGCCGCCGTCATACAGGACAAATTGATTAAATGAATGGCTTACGTGATTGCTTTGCCATTCTCCCACATAATTTTCGACCGACATCGTATCGGTATCCAAAACGACAGTCAGTTCCGACTGATGATTAAGCCCGTCGTCTGTTTGGTATCGCTTGCGCGAGGTGTGTACCGTAAGCTCGCTGCCGCTCTCCGCCATTCTTACCGCACTTGATCTAAAAGGTTCCACGGTATAGCAGTCACGAACCGCAGCGGAGCTTAAACGATTAAATTCCTTGTCATACTTAACAACTCGTATAACCTCTTTGCTATCGTCCTCATCCTCGTTGTTTTGACCGAAAACAATATAATTATATTGCTCGCCCGAATAAAAGCCGCCGAACAATTCAAGCTCAAAATCGATATTTTTGGTATCAAGCACGGAATAATCATCGTTGTCGTATTTTATCGCGGTTATATCGTCACCGTCGCGGTCAACAACGGTAAATGTACCGTCGCCGTTGTCATACACATACGATTCTATAACATCAGCCCATCTCTGAGTGCTTAACGTTTTAAGATGAGATGTTTCCGATTTTATAGCATCCTGTTCTTTTCTTTCGGCTTCCTCAATAGCCGCCTGTTCACTTTCACGCTGATTTCTTTCGTTCGCCGAGGGGCTGTCCACTCCGGTTAAGAAATACGCTAATTTCATTCTTTGAAATGTTTCGGAACCGAGCGAAACGGTTTCATATCCGACAATTAAATCCTTTTGCTCTTGAGTTTCGGGTATAAGTTGATATTTTACGTCGCTTATCTCATCGACGCGTATTCCCGTCAATTCAACACCCTCTATAATTTCATACCAATATTTATTGCCATACTCGCTTGTTTTTGAAAAACTTGAATAATATGTATATCCGTCTGCTTCCACGAAAAATTCCACTTTATTTTCCGCTCTTAATTCTTCATCGCTTGTCGCGTTTACGGTGATATTCACCGTTGTTATAAACAATAATATGACGCATATGGTCAATGATAGATATTTTTTCATAGTTTCCTCCCGTTTTTACATTTTGAATTGTTATTTATTCTTCCTTACATCCGTATAGAAATTCCCTGAGCGCCTTTACCTTTTCATCCTGAGTCTTTTGCCAATCACTTTTTAGGCTTTGACTTAAAGGCTTTCGTTTCTGTATAAGTTCTTTTTCGCGGCGCTTGCGGGCGGTCGTACCCGTTTCAATCAAAGAAAATTTTAAGGTTATACCGGAATCGTTAATGGTTTCGGCATCAAACCCAAAATACAGCGGATCCTTTTTCAACTCATATAAGTGATCGGCGCAGCGCGATAAAACCTTTTCCGACTCTCCTATGTAAAGCGGCTTGGGATGTTTGTCTTTGCCTTTGCAAACATCAATTTGATAAATACCCGCGCCTATCGCCTCATTAAAATTTTCTGTAAAAAAATCTATTTTTATATCCATTTTTATTTCCTCCTGTTTTCTTATGAAAATTTGTAATTTATTATTCTATCGTAATACTTTTAGCCTTGCACAGCGGCTTCATCCCCTCAAGGCTGTTCCAGATGAACACCTTTGCTTCGTCAAAGCTGTTGCTTGTGGTTTCAATTGTTTTGGACGTATCGCCCGCGGATATATCTGTTATTGCATTTTCGATCATTACTCCGTCTTTTGTAAATACAGTTATGAGTTGGCTGTCGTATTCGACATTTGACAGTGAAATGCCCACAAAACATTCTCCTGCTGTGTTTGTGCTGATAGAACAATCGCCAATCACCGGCGAAGCCGTTCCGACAGCATTGTAATGTATGTCGGCGTTAAGAAGATAATAATTTCCGCCTTCTTCAATATTTATGTTATTCCATTCTTCTTCCGTCCCGCCGTAATACACATCTGTTAAAGAGCTGCACCAAGCGGAATTATTATATCCAATATTTAATACGGTGTTTGGCATAAAAATGCTTTCCAAAGAAGTGCAGCAATAAAATACGCCATCTCCTATATCGATAACATTATCGGAAAGTGTTACGCTTTCCAATGCCTCGCAGCAATAAAAAGCATAATCTCCAATGCTTGTTACGGTGTCGGGTACGGTATATGTCGGCTCGATTATATCCTTTGCATATCTTATAAGCTCTGTTTTATCCTTGTTAAACAGTACGCCGTCAATATCGGAATAGTATTCATTATTTTCGTCTACAAATATATACAAGTTGTCGCAGTTTTCAAAACTCTGGTAACTAATATATTCTACTCCGGCGGGTATAGTTAACTCTGTTAATGATTCGCAGCCGCCAAACGCGCCGCTTTCAATATATTTTGCGCTCTCGGGTAGTGTTAATTTAGTTAATGATTTACAACTACCAAATGTCTCTGCACCTATACCAATGATGTTATCGGAAAGTACAACATCTTCGAGATTGTAGCAGTGCACAAAAGCATATTCTCCAAGATATATAACGCTGTCGGGAATTGTAACACTTGTTAAAGCTTCACAGGCGCTAAATGCGTGAGCGTAAATTTTTGTAACACCACAAGGAATGGTGACGTTTTCCAAATTAGAGCAGGAGCTAAATGCTTTATATCCAATGCTTTTAACTGTATCGGGTATTACTACTTCTTTTAACGATGCACAAAAGTTAAAGGTGCCGGTGTTTATAGTTGTTATTCCGTTTCCAAGGTCAACGCTTGTTAAATTTGAACAGCCGACAAACGCTCCGTTTCCGATATCTTCTACGCTGTCGGGTATAGTTATATTTGTCAAATCACAGCCATTAAACGCACTACTTCCTATTGTTTTTACGCCGTCGGGAATTATTATATCCTAAAAACTACAATATTCGAACTCGCAAATTCCAATTCTTATTACGCTGTCGGGTATTGTTATATCTGTCAAACCACCGCCATAAAACGCATAATCTTCTATGATTTCTACACCATCGGGAATTTCATACGATTCTTCCAAATTATATTGAGAATATGATATTATTTTTGTTTTATCTTTGTTAAACAATACACCGTCAATATCGGAATAGTATTCATTATTTTCATCAACATATATATATAAGCTGCCACATCCATTAAACGCTTCTGCTCCTATATTTTTTACGCTATCGGGTATGGTTATGTAGTATAATGACTCACAATAACCAAAAGCTTTACACGCTATTGTTATTGTTCCGTCTTTTATTTCATATTCTTCACTTATGGATGTATTAGCTTTAATCAGGCAATTTCCTATATAAAGAACGTCATCCTCCCAATTATTTTCATCCTTGTAATAGGCGGTACCGTAAAAGGCATACTCATCTATACTTATTAGGTTATCTGAAAGTGTTATATTTTCCAATGAGCTGCAGCCGTAAAAAGTGTAATAGCCTATCTCTGTAAGACTGTCGGGAATTACTATACTTGTCAAGCCGGTACAGTTATAAAACGCGTAATCGCCAATGCTTTCAACGCTATTACCAATTTCTATATCGGTTAATGCAGTACACTTATAAAACATATTACAACTGATATTTATAACGCTGTCGGGAATTACCACTCCGGTTAATGAGGTACAACCGGAAAATGCATAATCATTTATAACGGATGTTCCGCTTTTTATTGTATATTCTCCGCTTATATCTGTTTTTGCGCTTATTAGATAATTTTCTATATAAAGAACGTTATCATCCCAGTTGGTATCATCATTATAG
>JAJPXA010000176.1 GCA_021205715.1 Bacillota bacterium | reverse complement strand
AGGAAAAGAAAAAGGCTTTGGATTTGGTATTTGCCAATATCGAAAAGGAATACGGAACGGGAAGCATAATGAAGCTCGGCGATACCCACGTAACATCCGTGGATGCCATTCCCACGGGATGCCTCACGCTCGATATGGCGCTTGGCGTCGGCGGACTGCCGCGCGGCAGAGTGGTCGAGATATACGGCCCCGAATCCTCGGGTAAAACCACCGTGGCTCTTCATGTTGCGGCGCAGGCGCAGAAAATGGGCGGCGAAGCCGCGTTTATCGACGCGGAGCACGCGCTCGATCCGGTATACGCCGAAAAGCTCGGCGTCGATATCGACAATCTCATAGTCGCTCAGCCCGACACGGGCGAGCAGGCGCTCGACATCTGCGAGGCGCTCGTGCGCTCGGGCGCGCTTGACGTAATCGTAATCGACTCCGTCGCGGCGCTTGTTCCCAAAGCCGAAATCGAGGGCGAGATGGGCGACGCGCACGTCGGCTTGCTCGCAAGACTTATGTCGCAGGCACTGCGCAAGCTCACGGCTATAATTTCACGCTCCGGAACGGTCGTGATATTCATAAATCAGTTAAGAGAAAAGGTGGGCGTAATATACGGAAATCCAGAAACAACCCCGGGCGGCCGCGCGTTAAAATTCTTCTCATCGGTAAGAATAGACGTAAGACGTCAGGAGGTCATCAAAAACGGCACCGAAATAGTCGGCAACCACTGCCGCGCGAAGGTTGTTAAAAACAAAGTCGCGCCGCCGTTTAAGGAGGCTGAATTTGACATACTCTACGGCGAGGGAATATCGCGCGAGGGCGGCATACTCGACTTGGCTGTCGAGCTTGACATAATCAAAAAATCCGGCGCGTGGTTCAGCTATAACGGTGAAAAAATAGGTCAGGGACGCGACAATGTCCGCAAGTATCTGTCGGCAAACCCCGAGTTCTGCGACGATATCGAAAGGCAGGTGCGCGAGCGGCTCGACCAAAGCAAAAAAACCGAGGTCGTCGAGCTTGACGATGAGGACTGAAACACCCGAAAATGTGTAAATAGTCGAATTTACCGAAAAAGATAAAAAAAAGCATTTGCTGTAAGTAAATTTTAACTAAATTTAAAATATTTATGTCATTACCTATTGACTAAAACGTTTTTTTATAGTATGCTAATATCATAAAAAAGTTTATCAGTCGATGAGAGGGAGGCTCCGTTTAATGGTATCAAATGAAGTTACGGTGAAGAACGCGGTAGGTCTGCACGCAAGACCGGCGACATTTTTCATACAGAGAGCAAATGAGTTTAAGTCCAGCATATGGGTTGAGAAAGACGACAGAAGAGTAAATGCGAAGAGTCTTTTGGGTGTTTTGTCTTTGGGTATTGTAAAGGATGTTACGATTAGACTTATAGCTGACGGCAGCGATGAAGAAGAGGCAATAAACGCGTTGGTGTCGCTTATTGAATCCAACTTTTCGGAATAAAAAATAGAAGATAAGGGTAATAGCTCTACATATTCGGTGTGTAGAGTTATTTTGTTACAAAAATTTGACATATGTTTGATTTAAAGGAAGAGCTGAAAAAACTGCCCGAAAATCCGGGCGTGTACCTTATGCATAATAAGGACGGAAAGATTATATATGTGGGCAAGGCGAAGGTGCTGAAAAACCGAGTGCGTCAATATTTTCAAAACAGCGCCAATCACACGCCCAAGGTCAAGGCAATGGTGGCAAACATTGCCTATTTTGAGTACATTATTACCGACAGCGAAACCGAGGCGCTCGCGCTCGAGTGCAATCTCATAAAAAAATACCGCCCGAAATACAACATCCTTTTAAAGGATGACAAGCACTACCCGTATATAAAGGTCACGATAAACGAGCCGTACCCTCGGGTGATGATGACGCGCCGCATAAAAAAGGACGGCGCGAAATATTACGGCCCGTATGTGTGCGGCATAAAAAACACGCTTGACCTTATACAAAAGCTCTTCAAGCCGCCGACCTGTTCCCGCCGCTTTCCGGAGGATATAAAAAAATACCGCCCGTGCCTGAATTATCACATCCGCACCTGCTTCGCGCCCTGCACGGGGAACGTGTCGCGCGACGAGTACAGAAGCGTATTTTTTGAAATATGCCGCTTTCTGGACGGCGAGCATAAGGAGCTTATCAAAGATTTGACCAAGCAGATGGCGGACGCGTCCGCGGCGCTCGAATATGAAAAAGCGGCGGCGCTGAGGGATAAAATAAGCGCGGTAAAGGCGATAGGCGAGAATCAAAAGGTGATAAACACCTCTCATCAAAACGACAGCGATGTTATAGCCGTCGCAAAGGACGAAACCGCCGCGTTTTGCGAGGTATTTTTTATCCGCGCCGGCAAGGTGATAGGACACGAAAGCTATAAAATAGAAAATTCCGCCAACAGCTCCGAAGCGGAGATACTGACGGACTTTGTCAAGCAGTTTTACCGCGAGAGCGAAGTGATTCCGCCCGAGATTAACACACAGTATGAGATTGAGGATAAGGACGCCATAGCCGAGTGGCTGGGCGGCAGATTAAATAAAAAGGTGCGCGTCACGTCGCCGCAAAGGGGCGAAAAAGCGCATATGATGCATATGGTCGAGAAAAACGCGCGGCTTTCGCTTGACAATTATAAGGCGAAGGTGTTAAAAGAGCGCGAGAAAAACACGGTTTTGGAGTCGATGCAGACGCTTTTGGGGCTTCCGGCCATCCCCGCGCGAATAGAGGCTTACGATATTTCAAACACGCAGGGAAGCAATAACGTCGGCGGTATGGCTGTGTTTGAAAACGGCAAACCGGCGAAGCGGAAATACCGCATTTTCAAGATAAAGTCATTCGAGGGCGCGGACGATTACGCGGCGATGAGCGAGGTAATCTACCGCCGTTACAGGCACGCTATGGAAGAGGAGGAAAAAATCGCCGCGGGCGAAATGCGTCCGGAGGACGCGAAATTCCTGCCGTACCCCGACCTGATGCTGCTCGACGGCGGCAAGGGTCATTTAAGCACCATAACCGAGCTTATGGAAATGATGGATATTGACGTTCCGCTTTTTGGAATGGTAAAAAATGACAAGCACAGAACGCGCGCCCTCGTGGGTCATAACGGCGAAATAGAAATAAGCGCGGTAAGCCCGATTTTCAAGCTGATAACAAACATTCAGGACGAGGTTCACGACACCGCCATAGGCTATCACCGAAAGCTGCGCTCGAAAATCACATCCGAATTGGATGAAATTCCGGGCATAGGCGAAAAAAGACGCAAATCACTATTGACGAAATTCACATCTGTTGATAAAATAAAAGAGGCGAGCGCCGAGGAGCTTGCGGAGGTCGAGTCGATGGACAAAAAATCCGCCCAAAGCGTTTACGATTATTTCCATAAAAACAAGAATTAGACGGTTATATATAAAGGAAAGCTATGTTTAAATTAAACTATAAGGACGGCGCGGCATATTACACGATTTCATCGTTCGAGGAAAGCGGCATTGTAAAGCATTGCTTTACGACGCGCCTCGGCGGCGTTTCAAAGGGATGCTATGCTTCAATGAATCTGCGCTCGCACAGCGGCGACGATTGGAATAATGTTCTGCAAAATTTTCAAATAATATCAGATATAATAGGAATAGACCGCGACAGACTGGTCTTGTCGAAGCAGACGCACGATGACGTTATTCACACCGTCGCGGACGATGATTTGGGCAATGGAATTCTGCGCGAGAACAAATTCGAGAGCGCCGACGCGCTCATAACCGACAAGCCGAACGCGCCTATCGCGGTATTCAGCGCGGACTGCGTGCCGCTGTTTTTTCTCGACACCAAAAACCGCGTAATCGCACTGGCTCATTCCGGCTGGCGCGGCACGGTGAAGCGCATAGGTCAAAAAACGATTGAAAAAATGAAAAACGATTACAACTCAAACCCGGAAAATATCCTGACCGCGATTGGGCCCTCGATTCAGGAGGAATGCTTCGAGGTCGGCGACGACGTGGCTGAGATTTTCATAAACGAGTTCGGCGCGGAAACCGCGAAAAAATACGGCGAAAAATATCACGTAAATATGCAAAAGGCGATACGCGCGCAGTTTCTGGAGGCGGGCATCCCCGCGTCCAACATAGACGACAGCGGTATATGCACGCGCTGTCAAAGCGGCCTGTTGTTTTCTCACAGAAAAGCGGGCGACAAGCGCGGAAATCTCGGCGCGTTTTTGCAGCTCGTATGAGCCGTTCGTAAAATCACAACAAAAAGAGCGTAACAAAACGGAGCGTAACATATGAAAAGATTTATTTTGATAACTCTCGTTCTCTCGATGCTCGCGGCTGTAACGGGCTGCGCCGTCGAGGATAAAATAAAGGAACAGCTTGATAAGATTTTTCCGGAGGAGGAAAGGCAGACCTCGGAGGAAAAGGAGCTTATCGAAAAGCCGAATATCATAAATATGGGCGTGTACGATTTCGACACCTTTAACCCGCTCACCACAAAATCGAGAAGCGTCGCCGAGGCGATGCAGCTCGTGTATGAACCGCTTTTTACGGTGGACGGTGAAATGCGCGCGCAGGCGGTTTTGGCGAGCGATTTTAACGTCAGCGCCGACGGAAAAACGATAAATATCAATCTCAAGCAAAACGTCACCTGGCACGACGGAACGCAGTTCACGGCGAAGGACGTGGCGTATACGATTAAGGTTATATTGGCGGGCGAAACCGAATACACCCAAAGTCTTTCAAACCTCGCCGATTATACTATGACCGACGATTATTCGATACAGCTCGTGCTTAAAAATTCCGTGCCGCGCTTCGAGGCGACGCTGACATTCCCGATAGTGCAGTACCAAACCGATATGAAAGCCGATGAAAGCTATATTCCCAACGGCACGGGGCCGTTTTACTATGCTTCAAAAGCGCGCGTGGATGAGCTGCGTTTCGAAGCGTATGAAAATTACTACGGCGGCAGAGCGAATATCGACACGCTGTATATCCACAAGCTCCCCTCGTCCGCGGAATACCTTACAATGCTCGAGGCGAGCGAGATAGATTTCGCCTCAAGTGAAACAGTTGATTTGTCGACGTATATGCCGAAAGCGAATCTTGAAATTTACAATTTCCCCTCAAACAAAATGGTGTTTTTGGGATATAACCTCGAAAACGAGATGCTCGTCGGCGCGAACACACGAAACGGCATTTCCGAGCTTATCGATAAGGAGGATATAGTAGAAACCGCGATTTTCTCACGCGGCACGGCTGTAAACATCCCCGTAAATCCAAGCTCGTATCTGTATTACATCGAGGAAACGGATTTCAGCAGCGACAAGCTGACCGCCGACGACTTTTTGGGCAACGACGGCTGGGGCCCTAATGCCGACGGACAGTACGTGAGAGAGGTCGACGGAGTCGAGCAGGTGATGTCGTTCGAGATACTCGTAAACGCCGACGATGCCGATTTGACGTCGACCGCGCAGACAATATCGGAGCATTTGAATAACTTCAATATACAAACCGTCGTTTCCGAGGTGTCCTCGGACGAGTTTGAAAGCCGTATCGCGGCTAAGGATTACGATATGTTTGTGGACAGGATTGACACCGGAAACAACGGCGATTTATCGGCGATAGTGTCCTCGGAGGGGAACCCGATGGGTTATAACAACCCCGCGGTCGACGCCATATGCGCGCAGCTGGGAATGACGCGCGACGAGGAGGAGGAAAAGGCGCTCACCAAGCAATACTGCTCCCTTATTTTGAACGATATGCCCTTTTTGCCTTTGTATTTTGAAAAGGGCACCGTGCTTTCAACGACAAATGTCATAAGCGGAGTTGACCCGACGGAGAGCTTCCTGTATAAAAACAGTTCGCAATGGAGCGTAAGAGAATGAGAGTAATAGTAATAGGAGCCGGCGCCGCAGGACTCGTCGCGGCGGGATTCGCCGCCGAAAGAGCGGACGAGGTTACACTTGTGGAGCATAACGACTTTGTCGGCAAAAAACTCAGGATAACCGGCAAGGGCAGATGCAACATAACAAACATCGCCGACACGGGCGATATGCTCGCGCAATACCCGAGAAATTCAAAATTTTTATATTCAGCCTTGTATTCCTTTACAAATAATGATATTATATCAT
>JAJPXA010000261.1 GCA_021205715.1 Bacillota bacterium | reverse complement strand
CATATATAGAAATGCCACCGCCCGATCAACGGTGGCATTTTTATATGCTTTTTTAGCCCAATTCCTTGGATTTTTTCATACAAGCGAGCATCGCGTCTATCACGGCGCTCCTCATACCGTTTTTCTCAAGCGCCGCTACCGCGTCTATCGTGGTTCCGGCGGGTGAGCATACCATATCCTTTAATTCTCCCGGATGCTTTCCGGTTTCAAGCACCATTTTCGCGCTTCCCAAAACCGACTGCGCGGCAAATGTGTACGCCTGCGCTCTCGGCATTCCGCCGATAACCGCCGCGTCCGCCATCGCCTCGATGAACATAAACACATATGCCGGCGACGAGCCGCTGACTGCGGTTACCGCGTCCATAAGATTTTCAGCGACAAACGAGCATTTTCCGAAGCTCGAGAATATTCGCTCAAGCGTTTCCTTTTCGCTTTCGCCCACGTTTTCGTTAGGCGCAAGCGCCGACATACCCTCACCTACAAGCGCCGGAGTGTTCGGCATTACGCGCACGAGCTTTATGCTCTTGCCGAATGCGTTTGTTATGCGCTCTATCGATTGCCCTGCGGCTATCGACACTATAAGCGTGTTATCCGAAACGCTGTCCTTTATCTCGGCTATCACATCATACAAAAACTGCGGCTTTACGCATAAAAACAATATATCCGCGCCGAGCGCGCACGCTTTATTGTCGCTTACCGTTTGAACATTATACCGCTTCTTCATATTATCGAGTGCCGCGGTGTTCAAATCCGACACCGTTATATCCGACGGCGCGGAAATGCCCGCGTTTACTATGCCGCCGATTATCGCGCCGCCCATATTGCCGCCGCCTATAAATCCCAATTTCACTGTATTCAACTCCTTTTTTTTATTACCGAAAAACAAAGCCGCCGCGATAGTGCGGCGGCTTGTATACTGTCAATTTAAACCGGATATACCTTGTTTTCGTCGTCGAGCAAACCCGCGTCAACCTTATATTTCTGCGCGCGTCTGTACTCAAAGAACTTAACCGCAACCTGACCGAACAGCGCGTATGACAATACGTCCTCGTCCTGCTCAATCCACTCTGCGCATTCCTTTCTGAGCTTATCAAGCTCAGGCTCCAGCGTGTCGGCATAGCGGCAGGTAATTCTCTTCTCGTCGCCTATTATCTTCTTTACAATTTCGTCCGATATAGGCGCCGGCGTCTTACCGTACTCGCCTCTTACGACCGCCTTGGTTTCGTTCGGAACCATCTTGTAACGCTCGCCGGTTATTACGTTCATAACCGCCTGCGTTCCGACAATCTGCGACGACGGAGTTACAAGCGGCGGATAACCCAAATCCGCTCTTACTCTCGGTACTTCCTTAAGCACCTCGTCGAACTTATCCTCCTGTCCCATTTGCTTAAGCTGCGATACCATATTTGAAAGCATACCGCCCGGAACCTGGTATTTCAGTGTATTTATGTCAACACCCAATACCTTTGTGTTCATAAGACCGCTTTCAAGGTATTTCTGCCTTAACGGCGCGAAATACTCCGTAATCTCGGTGAGCACGTCAAGGTCAATGCCCGTATCGCACTCCGTGCCCTGCAAAGCCGCTACCATCGGCTCCGTCGGCGGCTGCGACGTACCCATCGCAAGCGGCGACATAGCGCAGTCGATAACGTCAACGCCCGCCTCGATTGCCTTTAAGTAGGTCATCGACGCAACGCCCGATGTGTAGTGCGTATGCAGTTGAATCGGTATTTTAACCGCTTTCTTCATCTTTGATACAAGGTCATATGCCGTGTACGGAAGCAAAAGTCCCGACATATCCTTTATACAAATCGAGTCGGCGCCCATATTCTCAAGCTGCTTTGCCATTTCAACGAATTTGTCGTTGTTGTGGTATTCCGATATGGTGTAGCACACCGTAGCCTGAAGATGACCGCCCTCCTTTTTGCAGGCGTTTATCGCGCATTCAAGGTTGCGCACGTCGTTTAACGCGTCGAAAATTCTCAAAATATCAACGCCGTTCGCGATTGACTTCTGAACGAAGTATTCAACAACATCGTCCGCATAATGTCTGTAACCCAAAATATTCTGACCCCTGAAAAGCATCTGAATAGGTGTTTTCTTGGCTCTTGATTTAATCTGTCTTAATCTCTCCCACGGATCCTCGTTTAAGTATCTCAAGCAGGAGTCAAAGGTCGCTCCGCCCCACGCCTCAAGCGAGTGATAACCGACATTATCAAGCTTTTCCACGATAGGAAGAATATCCTCGGTGGTCATTCTTGTGGCAATAAGGGACTGATGCGCATCTCTCAAGACAGTTTCCGTAATTTCTACTTTCTTTCCCATTTTATCCTCCATTCCGCCTATTGGCTATATTCTGTATGAAAGCATCGCTTTCAGAAATTTTTAATTATTTAAACATCGCAAGGAATACGCCCGCGCAAACCGCCGAGCCGATAACGCCCGCGACATTCGGGCCCATAGCGTGCATAAGCAGGAAGTTTGACGGATTTTCCTTCTGTCCCACCTGCTGTGACACTCTCGCCGCCATAGGAACAGCCGACACGCCGGCGGAGCCGATAAGCGGATTTACCTTGCCCTTGGTCAAAACATACATAAGGTCGCCCAAAGCAAGTCCGCCGAAGGTTGAGAAGCAGAACGCGATAAGTCCGAGCGCGATAATGCCGAGCGTCTGCGGAGTTAAGAATTGCTCTGCGGTCGCGGTCGCGCCGACGGTGATGCCGAGGAATATCGTAACGATATTCATAAGCTCGTTCTGCATAGTTTTACCGAGTCTGTCAATAACTCCCGATTCCTTGGCGAGGTTTCCGAGCATAAGACATCCTACAAGCGATACCGCGTCGGGAACTATAAGTCCGACAACGATTGTAACGATAATCGGGAACAAAATCTTCTCGGTTCTCGATACCGGTCTTAACTGCGCCATTACAACCTTTCTGCTCTTCTTTGTCGTCATAAGCTTCATAATCGGCGGCTGAATAATGGGAACCAGCGCCATATACGAATATGCCGCGATAGCTATCGCCGGAAGCAGCGACGGCGCGAGCGATTTCGTTACGAATATCGCCGTGGGGCCGTCGGCGCCGCCTATGATGCCGATTGCCGCCGCGTCCTGAACGCCGAATCCCAGACCCATAGCGCCCAGGATAAGCGCCATAAAGAACGCCGCAAATACGCCGAACTGCGCCGCCGCGCCCAAAAGCAGGCTCTTGGGGTTCGCGATTAAGGGACCGAAGTCGGTCATATAGCCTATTCCCAAGAATATAAGCGGCGGATAAATACCCAGCTTAACACCCAGATACAGCAAATCCAAAAGACCGCCGTTGGCGATTATGTACTGCATATTCAAATCGTGTCCGTCTATCAAATATTCCTCTTCTATGAAGAACTCGGGATGCATCATCTTTTGTGTAACCTCCATAGGAAGGTTTGTAAGCAGCATACCGAATGCTATAGGCAAAAGCAGCAAAGGCTCGTATTTCTTTACGATTGCCAAATACAACAACACGCAGGCAATGCAGAGCATAAGCGGAACGCCTATTACCTGGAGCCAATTGCCCGAGGCGGCGTTTTCCTGCATATTTACAATCATCTGCATAAAGCCGGTGTTATTTATAAAATTTATTATACCTTCTAACACTTACGTCACCCTTTCTATAAATATTATTTACGTGTGAATATTTCGTATAAATTAATTTATAGAAACGATTACGTCGCCCGTGTTTACGCTGTCGCCGTTTGAAACGCTTACGCCCGCGACCGTGCCGTCAACACCGGCGAAAATCTCATTTTCCATCTTCATAGCCTCAAGCGTTGCGACAACCGTGTCCTTTGTTACGCTGTCGCCCGCTTTTACCTTTACCGCGATGATGGTTCCGGGCATAGGCGACTTAACCTGTGTCGCGCCTGCGACCGGTGCAGCCTTGGGAGCCGCCGCGGGTGCGGATGCCGCAGGTGCCGCCGGAGCGGGAGCCGGTGCGGGTGCCGCCTGTACGGGAGCGCTTACGCCGCCTACCTCTTCAACGTCTACCTCATAGCTTTTTCCGTTTACTGTTATGTTAAACTTTCTCATTGATTTTTACCTCCTTAAAATCTGCTGTTTATGGTTTCGCGAATACCCGCTTTTTGCCACGGGGACTTTGTGCCGTCAATTCTTCTGTAGGATTTTATCTGCAAATTATATGTCGAAGTGTTAAGACTCGCCGCGACCGCCGCGGTCAAAACCGCGATAAGCTCGCTCTCGTCCATATCATCTTCCGCATTCACGGGTGCCACGGGTTCCGCAGGTTCCGCGGGAGCTGCCGGCACCGTTTTATTCTTATTGGGGTCTTTATAGAAAATAACTCTCATTATATAAAGGATAACCATAAGAATGATAAGCACCGCGAATACCGTTCCCAATCCGATTACCGCTGTTTGAGCGCCCTCGGATAAAGCCTCTGATATAGTCATATCGTATCCTCCTTTACGTGATTATAACGGAAGATTTCCGTGCTTCTTGGACGGTCTTGTTTCGCGCTTTGACGCGAGCATCTCAAGAGCCGCTATAATTCTCGGTCTTGTGGAATCGGGTTCTATAACATCGTCGACATAGCCGCGCTTTGCAGCCTCAAACGGCGATGAGAACTTGTTCCGGTATTCCTGTATCTTTTTCGCTCTTGTCGCAATCGGGTCGTCGCTCTCGGCGATTTCCTTTTTGAATATGATATTCGCCGCGCCGTCGGGGCCCATTACCGCGATTTCCGCCGTCGGCCACGCCATAACGACATCCGCGCCCAAATGCTTTGAATTCATAGCGATATACGCGCCGCCGTACGCTTTTCTCAAAATTACGTTAATCTTCGGCACGGTAGCCTCGGAGAACGCGTATAAGAGCTTCGCGCCGTTTCTGATAATTCCGTTATGCTCCTGCGACACGCCGGGGAAATATCCCGGAACGTCGGTAAGCGTTACAAGCGGAATGTTGAAGCAGTCGCAGAAGCGTACAAATCTTGCCGCTTTGTTTGACGAGTCAACGTCAAGCGAGCCTGACATTACCCTCGGCTGATTCGCCACGATGCCTATAACCTGTCCGTTCATTCTCGCGTAACCCACAACGATGTTCTTTGCGAAGTCCTTCTGAACCTCGAAGAATTTACCGTTGTCGACGATTTCGGCGATTGCTTCCTTAACGTCGTAAGCCTTTGCCGAATCATCGGGGACGATTGTCGTAAGCTTTTCCGAAAGTCTGTTTATCGGGTCGGTCGGCTCGGTTATCGGAGCCTCCTCAAGGTTGTTCGACGGGAGGTATGAAAGCAGCTCCTTAATTTGAGCTATACATTCCTCGTCGCTTAGCGCCGTGAAGTGCGCGACGCCCGATTTTTCCGCGTGGGTCTTTGCTCCGCCAAGCTCCTCGGCGGTAACCTCCTCGCCCGTTACGGACGATACAACCTGCGGGCCTGTTATAAACATCTTGCTTGTGTCCTCAACCATAAATATGTAGTCCATAATCGCGGGTGAGTAAACCGCGCCGCCCGCGCACGGGCCCATAATGGCGCATATTTGAGGAATAACGCCGCTGTTATGCGTATTTCTTATGAACAGCTCGCCGAATCCCGCAAGAGCGTCAACGCCCTCTTGAATTCTCGCGCCGCCCGAATCGTTCATTCCGATTATCGGCGCGCCCATTTTCGCCGCCATATCCATTACCTTGCTGATTTTCTTCGCGTGCATTTCGCCGAGCGAGCCGCCGATTACGGTGAAGTCCTGCGAATAAACGTAAACCAAACGTCCGTCAACCGTGCCGTAGCCGGTCACAACGCCCTCACCCGGAGCCTCCTTTTTGTCCATTCCGAACTCGGTGCATCTGTGAGTTACAAAGGCGTCTGTTTCAACGAAACTTCCGTCGTCGAGAAGGAGATTTATGCGTTCTCTCGCCGTAAGCTTGTTTGAGTCGTGCTGCTTTTTCTGAGCCGCCTCGCCGCCGCCGTTCGCAACGACGCTTCTGCGATACTGAAGTTCAGTCAACTTATCAACTGTTCCCATTTTTTAGCCTCCATTATCTAAAGATTATAGATATATTTTTACAAAATATACTTATAAATAATTATATAACATTTTTACAAAATTTGCAACTTCTTTTTGAATTTTTACAAAAGACTATTGTTATAAAAAATCCGCGGCTTCAACAC
>JAJPXA010000178.1 GCA_021205715.1 Bacillota bacterium | reverse complement strand
AGATTATAAAGCGAAACGGCTCGGAGATGGTTTTTGATATTTCAAAAATCAAGGCGGCTGTCACGAAAGCCAGAGATGCCGGCAGAGATGGGGCGGAGCTGTCGGAAGAGGACATAGATGAAATCGCGAAAAAAGTAGAGGACTATTGCTTGAAGATGAACCGCGCTTTGTCGGTCGAGGAAATACAGGAGCTTGTCGAAACGGAGATTATGGCGCACGGCGCATATGAGGTCGCGAAACGCTACATACGATTCAGATTTACACGAAGCCTCGTGCGTAAAACAAACACGACGGATAATCAGATTTTAAGCCTGCTCGAATGCAACAACGAGGAGGTAAAGCAGGAAAATTCCAATAAAAACCCGACCGTAAACAGCGTTCAGCGCGACTATATGGCGGGCGAGGTCAGCAAGGATATAACCGAGAGGCTTTTGCTTTCGCCCGATATTATCGACGCGCACAAGCAGGGCATAATACATTTCCACGATATGGACTATTTCGCGCAGCATATGCATAACTGCGACCTCATTAATCTTAAGGATATGCTCCAAAACGGCACCGTGATAAGCGAAACGATGATTGAAACGCCGCACAGCTTTTCAACCGCGTGCAATATCGCGACGCAGATTATCGCGCAGGTCGCGAGTAATCAATACGGCGGTCAGAGCATAAGCCTTACTCATCTTGTGCCGTTTGTCGACGTGTCGCGTCAGACGATAAGACGTCAGCTTAAGGCGGAGATTGAGGCGGTAGGCGGCTCATGCGATGAGGAGAAATTCTCGGAGCTTGTCGAGAGGCGCTTAAAAAGCGAGATAAACCGCGGCGTGCAGACAATACAGTATCAGCTTGTAACATTAATGACCACCAACGGTCAGGCGCCGTTCGTCACGATATTTATGTATCTTTCCGAGGCAAAAAATGAGAGGGAAAAAGCGGATTTGGCGCTGGTTATAGAGGAAATGCTCAAGCAGAGAATACGCGGCGTGAAAAACGAGAAGGGCGTGTGGATAACGCCCGCGTTTCCGAAGCTCATATATGTTTTGGAGGAGGACAATATTCACGAGGACTCTAAGTATTTTTACCTTACCGAGCTTGCCGCGAAATGCTCCGCGAAGCGTATGGTGCCCGATTATATTTCCGAGAAGATTATGCTCAAGCTCAAAAAGGACAAAAACGGCGAGGGTCATTGCTACACCTGTATGGGTTGCCGCAGCTTTTTGACGCCTTACGTCGATGAGAACGGCAAGCCGAAGTATTACGGCAGATTTAATCAGGGCGTTGTCACGATAAATCTTGTCGATGCCGCCTGCACGGCGGTTGAGAACGGCAACGGCTTGGAGGATTTTTGGGATATATTGGACAGACGGTTGGAACTGTGCCATAAGGCGCTTATCGCGCGTCACGAGCGCTTGAAGAATACGACGTCGGACGCCGCGCCGATATTGTGGCAGTACGGCGCGCTCGCGCGGCTTAAAAAGGGCGAGCCGATAACGAAGCTGCTCTACGGCGGTTATTCCACACTTTCGCTCGGATATGCGGGATTGTGGGAGTGCGTGTATGAGCTTATCGGCGAGAAGCTTACGGACGACGGCGGCAGAGAGTTGGGACTCAAGATAATGCAGAAACTCAACGATGCCTGCGCGAAATGGAAGGCGGCGGAAAATATAGATTATTCGCTCTACGGAACGCCGCTTGAGTCGACGACCTACAAATTTTCAAAATGCCTGCAAAAGCGTTTCGGCATAATCAAGGGTGTGACCGACAAAAACTATATCACCAATTCCTACCATATTCACGTAACCGAGCCTATCGACGCGTTCAGTAAGCTCAGTATGGAATCGGAGTTTCAGGAGCTTTCGCCCGGCGGCGCGATAAGCTATATCGAGGTTCCGAATATGCAGGATAATATTCCGGCGGTGATTGAGATATTGAAGTATTTGTATGACCACATTATGTACGCGGAAATTAACACAAAGAGCGATTATTGCCATGTATGCGGCTATGACGGCGAGATACGCATAGTCGAGGACGACGATAAAAAGCTTGTGTGGGAGTGCCCCAATTGCGGCAACAGAGATCAGGATAAGATGAACGTGGCGCGCAGAACCTGCGGCTATATCGGAACGCAGTTTTGGAATCAGGGACGCACTCAGGAAATAAAGGAAAGGGTACTGCATCTGTAATGAACTACTGCAATATAAAAAAATGCGATATTGCGGACGGTTTGGGCGTGCGCGTGTCGCTCTTTGTGTCCGGCTGCACTCATCATTGCAAGGGCTGTTTCAATCCCGAAACGTGGGATTTCGCGGCGGGGAAGAGCTACACAAAGGAAACCGAGGATGAGATAATGACGCTGCTGTCAAAATCGTATATTAACGGACTGACGCTTTTGGGCGGCGAGCCGTTCGAGCCGTCGAACCAGCGCGAGCTTGTAAAGCTCCTGCGGCGCGTTAGGCGCGAGTTGCCGCAAAAAAACGTGTGGTGCTACACGGGGTATACCTATGAATCGGATTTGTTGGGCGGCAATCCCGAAAGCCGCGCGCGGTGCGAGGTTACCGATGAGATGCTTTCTATGATTGACGTGCTTGTTGACGGCGAGTTCAAAGAGGAGCTTAAGGATATAGCGCTGAAATTCCGCGGTTCGTCAAATCAGCGTTTGCTTGATTTGAAAAACGGCGGGGAATTGGAGATAAAATAACGCAAATGCGGTTGATTTAAAAAATCAACCGCGTTTTTTTGCGCGTTTTTTGCCGCGGATATGATTTGCGCGTTTATTTTAGAGCTGAATACACACAAACCCTCTTTTTTGCGTATTATGTTATAAAGGTGTAAAAATCAATAACAGAAAGGATGGTTAATATGTATGTTCTTGTGGGGTCCGTAACGACGGCTATGCGGCTTAAGAAATTGCTTGAACAGCGCTTCGCGTTTTCCGCCGACGTGGTGCATACTCCGTCGCAGATTCATCACGGCGACTGCTCGTATTCGGTGCGGACGGATTTAAGGGCGTTGCCCGCGGTTAAGAGCGCCGTTTCGGAGTACGGCGTCGGAATACGCGGTATGTATGATGTTAAAAATGTGAACGGGGAGCGTGTTTTTTATGCTGTATCTTGATAATGCCGCGACGTGTATGCGAAAGCCGCTTTGCGTTTACAAATCGCTTTTTTACAACACTCTCTTTAACAGCGCGAATGCCGGACGCGGCTCTCACGCACCGAGTCTGCGCGCGTTAAACGGAGTTATGGAGGCGCAGGAAACAATCGCGCGGCTTTTTAATATAGATAATCCGATGAATATAGCGTTTACACAAAACGCCACCTATGCGCTTAATATGGCGATTTTGGGGCCGGTCGGCGGCGGCGGGCCCGTTGTGGTTACGGCGATGGATCCCAACAGTGTTTTGCGTCCCGTGTTCAGCCTCGGGGATTACAGTGTTGTTGAGGCGGATGAGTACGGCTATGTAAAGCCGTCGGACGTTGAAAAGGCGGTGCGGGAGAACACAAGACTTATTGTATGCACTCACGCGTCGAACGTCTGCGGAACGATAGAGCCGATTGTGAGCATAGGAAAAATAGCGAAAAGGCATAACGCCCTGTTTTTGATTGACGCGGCGCAGACTGCGGGATGCGTAAGCATTGACGCGAAAAAAACGGGCGCGGATTTTATAGCCTTTTCGGGGCACAAGGGTCTTATGGGACCGTTGGGGACGGGCGGATTGTACGTCCGCGACGAGAATACGCTCTCGCCCGTTATAACCGGCGGCACGGGAAGTCAGTCCGAAAGTATGCGGCATCCGACGTTTATGCCGGATATGCTTCATCCCGGGACGGTGAACGCGCCCGCTGTTACGGCTTTGGGCAAGGCGGCGGATTTTGTCGCGCGTCACGGCGTCGACGCGATTGGAAAGCGCGAGAGGGAAATGGCGAACGATTTTTGCGCGGAGCTTAAAAATATGAATAATGTCAAGGTTTACGGAAAATATAATCGTACCGGAACGGCGGCGTTTAATATAATCGGCAGGGGCAGCGAGGAAACGGCGGAGAAAATTTCCGATATTATAACCGTTCGCGCGGGCTATCACTGCGCGCCGCTCGCGCACAGGGCGCTTCATACCGATAAAACGGGCGCGGTGAGGGTGTCGTTCGGGTTCTATAATACGGACAGGGATGTAAAAAAGGCTGTCGACGCGGTTTGGAGAGCGGCGAAGGACGGTTTGGGGTAGAAGTTCTATCCCGATACATAAAAAAGCGCGCTTTATGCAATGAAAATTTTAAAAAAATCCGAGAAATTTAAAAAAAAGCAAAAAAACAGTTGACAAATCAGAGAGATTTTGCTATAATACTAAAAGTCGACTGATTGAGTTGATTTTGCTCAACAGCTTATATAAGCGGGTGTAGTTCAATGGTAGAATCCCAGCCTTCCAAGCTGGTCGTGTGGGTTCGATTCCCATCACCCGCTCCATTTTTTCGTTATGCGACTGTAGCTCAGTTGGATAGAGCAACTGCCTTCTAAGCAGTGGGTCGGGAGTTCGAATCTCTTCAGTCGCGCCACTATATGGTGGGTATAGTTCAGCTGGTTAGAGCGTCAGTTTGTGGCACTGAATGTCGTGGGTTCGAATCCCACTACCCACCCCATTCGTTATTACAAATTATATTTGTAATAATTTTTTAAGCAGACTCTCCAAAACGCGGAATATGCCACTCATATCTGTATAATGGGATATAGCCAAGTTGGTTAAGGCATCGGATTTTGATTCCGAGATTCGCAGGTTCGAGTCCTGCTATCCCAGCCAGGACCATTAGCTCAGTTGGCAGAGCACTTGACTTTTAATCAAGTTGTCCCGGGTTCGACTCCCGGATGGTTCACCACCGAAAAACCTTGGAAACTATGCGGTTTCCGAGGTTTTTGTTTGTTTATTTGATAACTGCCAAACTTGGTTTTCTAACACTTTTTCTAACAAAATTGAATGTTTTGTCAAAGTGTTCCGATAAGGGTGTTTCCTAAATCCCGTTTATGCCCCATTCCTATATGACCGTAAATATTCATAGTGGTGCCTATATCGGCGTGTCCGAGCCATTCGGATATATCTTTCATATTCCAACCTTTAAGTATAAGCATACTCGCGCAGCTATGTCTTAAATCGTGCCAACGTATGTGGGGCAATCCGTATTTTTTCAACACCTTTTTTAACGTGTGTGTCGGATATGACGGATAGTACTGTTCACCGTTTTCTTTGACAAATATGTAATCGGTATCAATATAGCAATTACCGAAAAGACTTCGATGTTCCTCTTGTTCGGCTTTTAACCTCAAAAGGATTTTTCTTACATCATCAAGCAACGGATAAATTCTTTTGCTCGTCTGATTTTTTGTTTTATCTTTTGCTACAACTACATGCTGTAAAACCACAGTATGACATACCGAGAGCGTATTGTTTTCAAAATCAACAGCAGACCATTTCAATCCCAAAAGCTCTGAGCGTCTTAACCCATACATAAATGTTATGTATACCATATCATACAAGGGAGTGCCTTTTATAAGTTTTAAAAGAGCTTGGCATTGTTCAGCCGTGTAAAAATCAGTCTTTTTTTCACTCCGATGTGCGTTCTGTGGAATTTCGGCATATGTACAGGGATTTTCTTTAATCAATTTGTTACGCATTGCATATTTAAATACAAGGTTTAAAACAACGCTGTGCAGCTTTATGGTTCGATAAGACAAACCGCCGTTTTTACCGTCCAAGCGTCCCGAAACGGATTTATAATTGTAATAGCTTTCTATATGTGACATTTTTACGTCTTTTAAATCCAATTTCAACGGTTCAAAATACGGTATAATATGCTTTCTTGCATATTGCATATATCCCTCATAGGTGACTGTATCGACTTTATTTTTGACCTGTTTAAGCCAAAGATTTATATAATCTGTAAACGGCATTTTATCAACGATATTGGGATTACTGTTGTATTGCACAAGTATTTCTGTCATTTTCGCCTCTGCTTTACGCTTATTACCTTTTTTAACCTCAATACCTGTGTTCACCCATTTTTGTTTTCCGTTAATACGGAATACGGCATAATATTTGCCGCCTTTTTCTTGTAAACTACCTTTCACTTATCTAATACTCCTTTCACCGTGCAGGTAGTCCGCTACAATAATATTTTATCATAGCGGACATTAAAATTCAAGCAGTTTCCAAGAACTCTATAAT
>JAJPXA010000162.1 GCA_021205715.1 Bacillota bacterium | reverse complement strand
CTCCGCGGCAATCTGCGCCATCATCGCCGCGCCTATCGGAAGAGCGTTATTGTCGGCTTTGAATTTCGGATTGTGTATGGGATAAACCGCGCCGATTTCCTCGTTGCCTACGCCGAGCTTAAAATATGCCGACGGCACAATTTCGGCAAAATAGGCGAAATCGTCACCCGCCATAGACGCTCTTTCGAGCGTTACTACCTTGTTCACGCATTTCAGCTTTCTTGCCGCGGCGCGAACAACATCGTTCATAGCCTTGTCATTTATAACCGGCGGAAACAGCTTATTGAAATCGAATACAGCCCTCGCGCCCATATCCGCCGCCGCTTCCTCGGCGATACGGCGCAACTTTTCCTCAAGCGCGCGTCGCTCATCTCTGTCAAGCGAGCGCGCCGTTCCGGTCATAACCGCCGTCGGCGGTATCGCGTTTCGGCAATTACCGGCGTTTACGGAGCATATCGATACCGCGCGCAAATCGGGGTCGTTTTCAATCTCGGACTTATATCTCTCGATTATTCTTGTCGCGACCTCTATGGGATTTATGCATTTTTCGGGATACGCGCCGTGGCCGCCGACGCCGTTTATCGTTATCTCGAAATCATCCGGCGATGCCATAACCGCGCCGTCGCGCACCTGGATATTTCCTACCTTTTCCAAAGGCTCAACGTGAAGTGCGAACGCCGCGCTAACGCGCGGAGTGTTCATAACGCCATCTTCTATCATCGGTAATGCGCCGCCCTCCAGCTCCTCGTTCGGCTGAAAAACCGCCGTGATATTTCCGCAAAGCTCGCCGCGCATATCGTTTAAAATTTTCACCGCGCCCAAAAGACACGTCATATGCACATCGTGACCGCAGGCGTGCATACAGCCGCGTATTTGCGACGAAAAATCCTCGCCGCTCTCTTCCTCAACAGGCAAAGCGTCCATATCCGCGCGCAAAAGCACACCGGCATTTTTCCCGTTTCCAACAATGCCGGCATTACCGGTTTTTTCGCCGCGTATCACGCATACAATACCCGTATTATACACAACTCTGTATGAAATCCCGTACTCCGAGAGCTTCGATTTTATATATTCCGAGGTTCTTATCTCGTTTTTTCCAAGCTCCGGTATTCGGTGCAGGTCTTTTCGTATTTCCGTCAGCTCGTCCGCCATAGCGAACGCGGCAGCTTCTATCATATTCCTACTCACATCAATCACCCTGTATCATTTGTTCAAATTCGTCCTCCGTTAAAACCGTGACGCCCAACGAAAGCGCTTTTGTAAGCTTGCTTCCCGCCTCGCTTCCGGCTAAAACGTAATCGGTCTTTTTTGAAACGCTCGAGGACGTTTTTCCGCCCTTGCTCTCGATTATCGCCGCCGCCTCGGCGCGCTTGTATTTTTCGAGCGTTCCGGTTAAAACAAAGGTCTTGCCGATAAAGCGCTCGTCTGCGGAGTTTTCACTCTCGTCATATTTGCAGTTTACGCCCGCATCCGTAAGACGCTTTATAAACGCGGTGTTCTGCTCCTCGGCGAAAAACTCTACTATGGATTTTGCCATTTTCGCGCCGACGTCGTAAATCTCGGTAAGCTCTTCCTCATCCGCGCTCATAAGCGCGTCGATGGTTTTATAGTGTTCCGCCAAAACCTTTGCCGCTTTTTCGCCTATTAAGCGTATGCCGAGCGCGTTAATCAAGCGGTAAAGCGGATTTGTTTTCGATTTTTCGAGTGCTGCCAAAATATTTGCCGCGGATTTTTCACCCAATTTGTCCATCGCGGCTATATCATCCGCCTTAATGTAGTATAAATCCGCCGCCGTGCTTATAAGCTCCCGCTTTAGCATCTGCTCAATCACGGACGGCCCCAGGCCGTCAATGTCCATTGCGGGGCGCGACACAAAATGCACGATATTTCTGAATCTCTGCGCCGGACAATTCACACCCGTACAGCGCGATGCCGCCTCTCCCTCGACTCTTACGACAAGCGCACCGCACTCGGGGCAAACCGCGGGCATTTCAAACTCGCGCTCACCGCCCGTCCGCTTATCCTTTACAACGTCGGTTACGGCGGGAATTATATCGCCCGCCTTTTCGATTACTATAGTATCGCCTATGCGGATGTCCTTTTCACGAATATAGTCTATATTATGAAGCGTCGCCTTTGAAACATTGCTTCCCGCGACTCTTACGGTATCGAAAAGTGCGAGCGGCGTTAAAACGCCCGTGCGTCCGACCTGTATTTTTATTTCGCGAAGCACCGTTGTTTTCTGCTCCGCCGGATATTTATAGGCTATCGCCCATTTCGGAAATTTCGATGTCACACCAAGCCGTTCGCGTGCCGCGAAATCGTTTACTTTTATAACCGCGCCGTCGATGCCGAAATAGAGCTTGTCCCGCTCCTCGCCTATTTTGAGAATTTCATCGAATGCCTCGTCTATGGTTTTGAACACGCGGTCGTTTAATATTGTCTTAAAGCCCTGCTCGCGCAAAAAGCGCAATCCGTCAATATGAGAGCTTATCGTGATACCCTCAACACGTTGGATGTTGAACACGAAAATATCAAGCTCGCGCTTCGCCGCGATTTTCGGGTCGAGCTGACGCAAAGAGCCGGCCGCCGCGTTTCGCGGATTGGCAAAAAGCGGCTGTTCGGTGTTTTCAAGCATAGTGTTTATTTTGTTGAAATTATCCTCGGAAATAAACACCTCGCCCCTGACCTCGAGATACGGTATTTTATCCTTTAACGCGAGAGGCACGGAGCGTATCGTCTTAACGTTCTCGGTTATATCCTCGCCGGTTATGCCGTCGCCGCGCGTGGACGCGCGTGTAAGCAGACCGTTTTCATATTCAATCGAAACGCTCAAACCGTCAATCTTATGCTCGACGACATATTCCGCGTCCGGCACAACCATTCTTACGCGGCTGTCAAAATCCAATATTTCCTGCTTTGAGAACGCCTTTTGAAGGCTCTGCATCGGAACCTCGTGGCGAACCTCGGCAAACGTCGATGATGCCTCGCCGCCCACTCTTACGGTAGGCGAGTCGGCGCGCTTGTATTCGGGATACTTCGCCTCCAGCTCCTCCAATTCCTTTAACATTTTATCGAAATCGAAATCGGATATTTCCGGCGCGTCCTCCACGTAGTATTTATGATTATGGTAGTTTAATTCCTTTGTAAGATATTCAATTCGTTTTTTTATATCTTCCATTACAGTTTCCATTCTTTACCTATTGTTTCCACTCCGTCGCCGCCGCGTTTGCGGCTTATTTCGCGGCTTATTTTGCGCTTTCGCCTGCGGTGTCGCCCGCGACGCTCACGTTTCCCGAGCCGTAATACAGCGGCGTGTCGCCGATTATTACGGTATCTGTCACAGGAACGGTTACAGCTATTATTTCCTCGGTTGAGAACATATATCCGCTGTAGGACATCACAATTTCAACCGCCACAGACATACTGTGCCGCACCTGATTTATGCCGCCGCTGTCAAATGTTTCGTCAATATCGGTGTTTATGATATTCACCGGATGAATTTTGACCGGCACTCGCGGCCCCGCGCCGGAAATCGCGTCAATTCCCGTCAGCGCGCCAAGAGGTATGTACATAGTTGTGTACTCCTCAAGCGCGATATAGCGCTGTAAATTATCCACAAGCGTTGAATTTACCATATTAACCTTGGCGGTGTCGGTATCAAACATAACAATATCGCCGCCGGTATTCACCGACGAAAACTCATATTCGCCGTATTCGGCAAAGGTTTCATATACCGCGCGGCTCACAGCCGTTGTCGCCTCGCCGTTGGCGTATGCGCGAGCGGCGTTGACGAACGCGTTCTGAAAACGCACCGCGCCCCAAAATAACAGCGCAGCCGCCGCGGCAAACGCGAACACAATAGCAATATTAAATTTTCGCCTCCGCTTTGATATTCCGAGCCTCATATAAAACCCTCCCCGACATTGTATATTATGCCGGGGACGGAATTTTTGTTACCTGACACGCAAACGCTTATAAGCGCTGATATTGGAACTCATAAACGCTCGAATACTAAATGCGCGAGTGCGCCGATTTATCTCGCCTTTGTTTCTATTTCTTCCTTAATCATCGTGATAAACTCATCTATCGACATTTGACCCATATCGCCGTTTTTGCGCGAGCGAACCGAAATAACTCCGTTTTCTATATCCTTATCGCCCGCGACAAGCATATACGGAACCTTTTCAAGCTGAGCTTCGCGCAGCTTATAGCCCAATTTCTCGCTTCTGTCGTCAACCTCAATACGGATTATGCCGCTTTCCTCGAGCTTTTTCTTAATCTCATACATATAGTCAAGATGACGGTCGGCAATCGGCAGGAGCTTTATCTGAACAGGCGCAAGCCATGTCGGGAACGCGCCCGCGTATTTTTCGATTAAGAGCGCCAACGTTCTCTCATAGCATCCGATTGACGTTCTGTGAATGATATACGGATTCTTCTTTGTGCCGTCGCGGTCGACGTATTCCATACCGAATTTTTCGGCAAGCATTTGGTCGATCTGGATGGTTACAAGAGTGTCCTCCTTGCCGTGAACATTCTTAATCTGTATGTCGAGCTTAGGGCCGTAGAACGCAGCCTCTCCGATACCGATTTTATAATCGATACCCAAATCGTCAAGTATCGTTTTCATCTTACCCTGAGCCTCGTCCCACTGCTCCTCGGTACCGATATACTTCTCCTTATCGTCGGGATCCCACTGTGAGAATCTGTACGAAACGTCCTCAATAAGACCGAGAGTTGTAAGCATATAATTTGTAAGCTCAAGGCAATTCTTAAATTCCTCTTCAAGCTGCTCCGGAGTACACATCAAATGTCCCTCGGAAATGGTAAACTGGCGCACTCTGATAAGTCCGTGCATCTCGCCGGACGCTTCATTTCTGAAAATCGTCGATGTTTCATTTAAACGCATCGGCAAATCGCGGTATGAGCGTCCGCGGTTCAAATACGCCTGATACTGGAACGGACAGGTCATAGGACGCAGCGCGAACACTTCCTTATCCTTTTCCTCATCACCCAATACGAACATTCCGTCCTTATAGTGATCCCAGTGTCCCGATATTTTATATAGGTCGCTCTTCGCCATAAACGGAGTTTTTGTAAGCTGCCAGCCGCGCTTTTGCTCCTCATCCTCTACCCAACGCTGTAAGAGCTGAATAACTCTCGCGCCCTTGGGGAGCATTATCGGAAGTCCCTGACCGATACAGTCGCTTGTCGTAAACAGCTCCAGCTCGCGTCCGAGCTTGTTATGGTCGCGCTTTTTAGCTTCCTCTAACTTTTCCAAATGCTCCGCAAGCTCATCCTTAGTCTTGAACGCCGTGCCGTAAATTCTTTGAAGCATCTTATTATGCTCGTCACCGCGCCAGTACGCGCCGGTCGCGCTCAACAGCTTAAACGCCTTTACCTTGCTCGTATAGCCGACGTGCGGACCCGCGCAAAGGTCGGTAAAATCGCCCTGCTTGTAGAACGAGATTGTTTCGCCCTCGGGAAGGTCGTTAATAAGCTCAATCTTGTACGGCTCATCCTTCATCAGTTCCAATGCCTCGTTTCTCGGCAATTCAAAACGCTCGATTTTAAGATTTTCCTTTGCAATTTTTTTCATTTCCGCCTCAAGCGCGTCCAAATCCTCGCGCGTGAACGCGTGTTCTGTGTCAAAATCATAGTAAAATCCGGTGTCAATCGCGGGGCCTATCGCAAGCTTTGTATCCGGAAACAGGCGCTTTACCGCCTGCGCCAAAACGTGCGACGCCGAATGTCTTAATGTTTGAAGCTCGTCTAATTCTCTTTCCATTTTTTCAATCTCCTTTTTATTACCGTTTTTTGCGCTGTCTTCGGTCTATTTAAAATAAAAAACACCTCCGAAGAAAACATACGCTTTCTTCAGGGATGCGTAATGCACGGTTCCACCCTGATTACCGCCCCTCGGGCGGTCACTCATTTTCCCCGATACGTTCGGGTATACGGCGGACATACTTACCCGGGCAACGCCCCCTGTGTTCCGTCCGCGGCTCAAAAGTGGTGTTCACCCCTTGCCGCCGTAAGAACGCTTACAGCCGCGGCGCTCTCTCTCTTTACGGTTTTGCAAAAGGCTACTGTCTTTCTCATCGCATACCTATTATATACGACCCAATGCCGTTTTGTCAAGATATATAAGCAAATTTTTTTGATTAGCGTGTTTATAATGTGTACAACAAAAAACAAACCGCACAACCGTGCGGTTTGTTTTTGCTTTGGTGACTCGTGCGGATATCGAACCCCCTGACCGAAGCTTAGCGTTTTAGTACAAAACCGCTGAGGTTTATGAAATGCGAAGCATTTCATAAGGTTCGATGCTTACACATATGAAAAAAAG
>JAJPXA010000075.1:409-6358 GCA_021205715.1 Bacillota bacterium | reverse complement strand
CGTCGTCAAGCTTAACATTGGAATAAAGCTTAATCCAATTGGATAAGGCGCTTGACGACACGCCGTATTCGGAGTGAATTTGTGAATAGCTCTTTCCCGAATGATAAAGATTAACGATTGTTTTCTTGAATTCGGAAGTATATTTTTTGTTGTTAGACATAGGTATCATTCCTTTCTTGCTTATTATTGTATACCATTTTGTATCACTTGTCCACTTTTTAGGGTATATCCAAGACCGTACACGCCGCGGCATAACGGCAAGGTTGAGCGGTCACATCGTAAGGATAATGAATATCTCTATGCAACGCATACGTTTTATTCATTTGAAGACTTTGCAAAGCAATTAAAGGTACATAACTATAAATACAACAAGTTCCCTATGCGTCCGCTGAACTGGAAATCTCCCGCCGACTACATCAAAGCCTATCTTGATGATGGCGAGGTTTTCTAAAAAAATGTGTAACACATCATTGACAAACCTACATGTCGATTATTTGTAAGGCAACCGTAAAAACGGCAAATCGGCTTTACGGGGTTTCGGTATCTGCGGGTTTATGCGTCAACATATAATATTCAAGATAATTGTATTTTTTAAGCGCATCCGACTCCTCTGTGTTGTTTTCGCTCCAATTACCGTTTACATCGTAGTGACCGAACGCGTTTATGCGCGGAATATCATCCTGTATCGTGTCAAGAAAAAGGTTGATTTTGTTTTTCGGCAGTCCCGCCGCCTCAAGCACATAGCTCGAGAGATAATTGGTGCTGGTCAAAATGCCGTCCCGGCTTTCCTGTTCATAATTTGTCCAGATGAAAAACGGCACCTTGTAGCGGTTCAAAAATTCTTCCCCTTCCAATTGGTCGAGCGTTTTGCCGTACAATTCCTCATAAAACGCCTGCTCTACCGACGGCTGATGGTCGCCGAACATTACTATAACCGTAGGCTCATCGTAGTTTTTAAAATAATTTATCAGCACCTCAAGCGCCAAATCCGTGCGCTTTAAAAGCGACAAGTACTGCTCCGCCTGCGGATAATCTCCGCTGAGGTTTGTTATATGCACGTCATTTTCAAAGCTCTCGTTATCATATGTGTAGCTGCCGTGATTTTGCATTGTTATATTAAACAAAAACAGCCGTTCATCGTCATCCTTTGTTTCAAATTGATTTATAACCGCGCTGAAGGATGTGTTGTCGCTCAAATACATACGCACGTGTTCAAACAAGCTTTCATCCTGATATTCGCTCATATTATCCATACTTATAAAATTGTCAAATCCCATAAGCGAGTACACCGTTTCCCTGTTCCACGACTTCGCGTAATACGGATGCAGTGCGATGGTGGTATAACCGAGAGTTTTCAAATAATTCGGCAAATAATAGGTGCCCTTTTTATTCACATACTGCAAATACGGCGCGGAGCTTGTCGGCAGCAGTCCCATCGTAAGTCCGGTTAAAAACTCAAATTCACTGTTGCAGGTGTAGCCTCCGAACGGCGACACCAAAAGCTCGCCTCTCACGGTGTTATCGCGCAGGCTGTAAAAATATTCATTGTAAGGAACGTTCGTTTGCACATCTCCGATAACATTCAAATCAGAATAACTCTCGTTCATTATGACAACTATATTCGGAAGCGTTTCCTCCTCCGCTTCGTCCTCTTCCTCCTCAAGCGACGCGAGCATAAGCTCCACATCGTCCTCGGAGTAACCATCCGGTTTTTCAAGACGCATTTTGCAGCAGTTTATGAAAAAGCTGTATGCCGCGCCGTGGGTATTGTTCGCGTGATATTGGTCGAACACGTCCATATCCATGCCCTTAAAGTCTACGTTAAACGCCGCCGCCGCAATCACTGCCATAATTACCGCCGCGCCGCCGCGGAGGATATAGCGGCTGAATTTAAACTCTATTTTAAGCGGGAACGCCCAAACCGTAACCGCCGAAAAAACCGTTAAAACAATCGCGTATATAAGCTCCCATTCGAGCTTAAACGTATACGTCGACGCGACTGTCGCCGCGGTTCCTATCGCAAGCAGGTCGACGGGAATAAACGGATTTCCGCGCAGACAGTTCACAACATAGCAGGTTATATTAAAAAGCACACCCATAAATATCGCAAACGACGCGGAAACGCGAAAGCTGTTCGTGAAAATATACATTATCACCGCGGGCACAAAGTAAATCAACGCGTTTATAAAATAAATACTCAATGAAAATTCAGCCGTTCCGGAAATCGTCATCGAAAGCTGCAGCATTATAAAAGGCACGGCGAAAAATGCCGCCGCGCATATTCCGTAATAAACGGGTTTATACAGCTCCTTAATATCAAATATAAGAAAAGCTCCCGAAGCCGCCGCCAATATATACATAAGCGCGTACTCAAAGCCTTTAAACCCGCCGCTCTCGGCGAAAAGTCCGGTGTTTACTGCCGTGAACACCATGAGCGCGGTCATTATTACCAATCCTGTTATAAGTTTTGCCGGTTTTGAAAATTTTATCATTTTTGCTATACACCTGTCTAATCATTGGTTTTTGCCGGTTTCGGCGGTTTCGCGCCGAAATATTGATAAATATTGCACTTTATCATACCGTTATAAATTTTGCGCCGCTTGTCGGCGCGTTTGCCGAAATGCCTTTCAAAGTCCTCATCCGCCGCCAAAGCGTAAAGCGACCATTCGTCAAGACGCGAAAACATTTTGCCGATTTTCGAATAAAGCCGATAGCAATCCTCTTTTTCTCCAAGCCGCTCGCCGTAAGGCGGGTTGCAAATTATGCAGCCGTATGACTCGGCGGACATAAAATCCGCGGCGTCGGCAATTCTTGGATTTACATACCTGTCCACTCCGGCATTTTTTGCGTTAGTTTTTGCTATATCGACCGCCGCGCGGTCTTTGTCCGACGCGAAAATCGTGAGCGGTATATCGCGTATAAGCGACTTCGCCTCCTCAAGAGCGGCGGTTTTTACACTCGAATCGGTTTGGAAAAATTTTTCGTACGCAAACGAGCGGTTTATTCCCGGCGCTATGTTTTCCTTAAACAACACCGCTTCTATCGGGATTGTTCCGCTGCCGCAGAACGGGTCGCAAAGCGGATACTCGTATTTCCAGTAGCTCATCATAACCATCGCCGCCGCTATGGTTTCCCTAAGCGGCGCGGCATTCGCCGTCCGCCGATAACCGCGCTTATGAAGCGGCTCGCCGGAGGTGTCGATTAAAAGCGTCACCCTGTCCTTTAAAAGCGAAAATTGTATTTGATACACCGCGCCGTCCTCCGGCATCCACGATAAATTATACACCGACTGCAAGCGTTTTGCAACCGCTTTTTTTATTATCGCCTGACAATCACGCTCACTCGCGAGGCGGGACTTCAGAGTATGCCCTTTTACCGGAAAAGCCGCGCCTTTCGGAATGAATCCTTCCCAATCAAGAGCGGCGGTTTTATCGAAAAGCTCCTCAAAGGACAGAGCTTCAAACTCGCCCGCCTTGATAAACACGCGCTCGCCCGTGCGTATTTGCATATTCGCGCGCGCCACGGCAGTCATATCGCCCTTAAATGTAACGCGACCGTCCTCGGTCTTAACATCGTCATATCCCAAACGCTTTACCTCGCGCGCGCAAAACGCTTCAAGTCCGAACAGCGTGGTTATTACAATTTCAAATTCGTTAATCATTGTCCTTTTGACTCTTCCTTCTTTTTCTTCTTCCGTTTTTTTCTGCGTTTACGCTTTTTGGATTTTTTCACCGGCGGCACGGGAGCCGCGGCGCCAATCTTGAAGCGCTTGAGCATTTTGGCGTCCGCCGCCTCCTCAAACACAAAATCTACCTGCCTTAGCTGCAAATCGGCGCGCATAAGCATTACTCTCACCTTGTCGCCTATTTTATATATGCGGTTTTTTCGTCTGCCGGTAAGCGTGCGCGTTTTCTCATCGTATTCATAATAATCGTCGGTCATATTTTGAAGCCGTATAAGTCCCTCAACGGAATTTTCGAGCGTTACAAACACTCCGAATGTGGTTATGCTCGTTATTACGGCGTCATACGCGTTTCCGACAAAGTCGGTCATATACTTAGCCTTCATAAGGTCGTCAACGGCGCGCTCGGCTGTTTCCGCGCTTACCTCCGCTTCGCTCGAACGCGCGGACGCGTTATGAACAAACGCGTTGAATTTTGAAAGACCTTCCGTGCCGTTGTTGATGTATTCCTTTAATATTCTGTGTATCGCAAGGTCGGGATAACGCCTTATTGGCGATGTGAAGTGACAGTAATACTTCGCCGCAAGCCCGAAATGACCTATGCACTCCGGCCGGTAATCCGCTTTCATAAGCGAGTGAAGCATAGAATCGGCTACCACCCGTTCCTCCGGACGGTCTTTTACCGCGTCGAGTATTTGCTGAAGTGCCTTGGGGTGAACCGATTCGTTATCGCCGAAGCCGCCTTTAATGCGCAGTCCGAAATTCTTCAGGAACTCGTTAAACGCCGTTATTTTATCCGTCGACGGCGCCTCGTGGGCGCGGTATACAAACGGAAGCTCCGCCCAAAATGCCGTTTCCGCCACGGTTTCGTTCGCCGAAAGCATAAATTCCTCTATCATTTTATTTGAAATTCCGCGCGTGTAATATGAGATGTCGACAGGCTCGGCATTTTCGTTTACCTTAATTTGCGTTTCGGGGAAGTCGAATTGTATCGCGCCGCGCTTCTCGCGCTTTTTGTTAAGTATCTCCGCCAGCTCCGCCATAGCGTTAAGCGTCGGCAAAAGATGCGCGTATTTTTCGCGAAGCGCCTCGTCGCCGTCAAAAATCGCGTTGGTATCCTCGTAAGTCATACGCTCCTTTGAGCGTATGACGCTTTCGTTTAAGCTGTGCTTTACGACATTTCCGCCGCCGTCGATTTCCATAAAAACCGAAAGCGTGAGTCTGTCCTCATTGGGATTAAGACTGCAAATCCCGTTTGAAAGCCGCTCGGGGAGCATAGGAATAACCCTGTCGGCAAGATATACCGACGTCGCTCGCTCAAACGCCTCGTTGTCAAGCGCCGAGCCTTGCGTGACGTACCGCGTCACGTCGGCGATATGAACGCCGAGGTAATAATTGCCGTTTTCGAGAATTTCAAGCGACACCGCGTCGTCAAAATCCTTAGCGCTCGCGCCGTCAATCGTAAATATCAATTCATCTCTTAAATCCAATCTGCCCTTAAGGTCGGCTTCGGTTATTTCCGCGGGGGCGTTTTCGGCTTCGGCAAGCGTTTCGGCGTCAAATTCCGATTTTATGCCGTTTTCGATAATTATGCCGTCGATATATCCCCTTACGCTGTCCCTGTCGCCCAGAACCTCGATAACCTTACCTTGGATTTTGTCGCTTTTGCCGTACTTCGTTATTTCAACGCATACTCTTTTGCCGATAAGCGCCTTGTTTTCTTTGCTTATTTTTATATGAGCGTAAATCTTCATATTATCCGGCTTTACCAAAATAACGCCGCTCTTACCCTCATATACCGTGCCCGCGAACGTTGTGTGCGCGCGTTTTAAAACGCGTATTATATGACCCTCGGAGTTGGCGTTTTCAAAGCGTCCGGCGCTTGCCTGCTTATCGATACCCGCAAGCACCGTATCGCCGTCCAGCGCGCTGTTAAGGCTCTTTCCCGCGACATAAACCTCCGCCTCGCCGCTGTCCGGCGAAACAAATCCGAAATATCCGCGCGCATTGCAGTGCAGAACTCCCGTAACGGTCTTCGACGCGTCAGTCGACGGAACATATCTGCCGGTTTTTGAAATATATATTTTCCCCTCGTCCATAAGAGCGTGAAGCAAAACGTTAAATTCTTCCTCGTCGCTTTTCGGCACGTCAAGAACCGTTACAAGCTCTCTGCGCCTTAACGGAACATATTCCTTTGAGCTTAAATAAGCCAATATTTTCGATTTTCGTTCCTCTTTTACAATATCGCTGTTTTCCATAAGTTCTCC
>JAJPXA010000075.1:0-399 GCA_021205715.1 Bacillota bacterium | reverse complement strand
TTTATTTTCTGTTGTATTCCTTATTATTTTATAATATTTTTAATATATGTCAAGTTTTTTTTAATATCGCGCGGTAATTTTTGCGGTTGAAATTATTTCGGCGCGGTGATATAATCTATTATTATATAAAACGAGGTGCTTGCTATGGACGTTTGCTTTATTTCTCTTGCGAATGACGATAAAAAAACAAAGTCCCGCCGTATCGCGTATGTTAAAAATTTGATGCGCGAAAACGCGGGTCACGACATATATCTGCTTCCGGAGATGTGGAACACGGGATTTTTTTCCGTGAATATGTATGAGGAAAACGCGGAGGGCGCGGACGGCGAAACCTTCACGGCGATGTCGGAGGCGGCGGCGGAGCTTGGCGCGTATGTTTTCGGCGGCAGTATCATAGAG
>JAJPXA010000110.1 GCA_021205715.1 Bacillota bacterium | reverse complement strand
GTATATATGTTGTGTCGTAATAAAAATACAAAATTCAGCCTCCCAAAACCGTGCCGATTTCTACCTCGTGTCCCCGCGCGTAGTCCTCGACATCCATTTTTCTGCTGCCGTAGAACTGCGCCGTTTTAACATAAAGCGCGCCGTCGCCGGTAAGCACTTTCATACCCTTGCCCTTTTCGAGCGCCGTTATCGTTCCCGCCGCCGCATCCGCGGCTTCCTGAGCATTCGCGGTTTCCTGAGCATTCGCGTTTTCTGCCGCCGCATCCGCGGATATTGCCGACACTATCTTTAATATCTCACCCTTATACATTGTATATGCAAGCGGCCACGAATTAAGTCCGCGTATAAGATTTATTATTTCCCGCGTGGTCTTGCTCCAGTCTATTTTGCCGTCCTCGCGGCTTATCATATGAGCGTAGGTCGCTTTTTCATCGTCCTGCTTAACCGCGGTAACGTTCCCCGCCTCTATATCCCCAACGGTTTTTACAAGAAGCTCTCCTCCGAGCGCCGCAAGACGGTCAAAAAGCTCCTCCGCTGTTTCGTACTCGCCTATCGGCGTTTTCACGCTTGAGAGCATATCGCCGGTATCGAGTCCTTTCGCCATACGCATTATCGTAACGCCCGTTTCGGTTTCGCCCTCAATTATCGCGCGCTGTATCGGCGCGGCGCCGCGGTACTTGGGAAGAAGCGACGCGTGAACGTTAATACAGCCGTATTTGGGATAATTCAAAATATACTCGGGCAGAATTTTCCCGTATGCCGCCACAACTATCAGCTCCGGCTTCAGCTCGTCAAGCAAATCCGCCGCCGCACCGTCCTTTAGCGTTTCAGGCTGATACACGCTTATCCCGTACTTTTGCGCCTCTGTTTTGACCTCGGTCGGCGCTAACTTATGCCCTCTGCCCTTAGGCTTATCCGGCTGCGAAACGGCTCCGACAATATCAAGCCCCGCCTCTGCTGACATACGCAGTATTACCGCCGCGAAATCCGGCGTTCCCATAAACAAAATTCTCATATCTTCCTCGTTATTTCTTCTCGCAATATTCTATAACGTGTTCGCGGAATATTATCCCCTCAAGATGATCCGTTTCGTGGCATATCGCTCTCGCGAGAAGATCCTCGCCCGTCAGCTTGAACCATTTTCCGTATCTGTCCTGCGCTCGAACCGTAACCTTTTTCGGGCGCTCGACAATGCCGAAAATATCCGGTACCGAAAGGCATCCCTCACTGTCCCTTTGAGAACCCTCGCTTTCGATTATCTCGGGATTGACAAGCTCTATTTTGTTCTCGCCCGGAGTTTCGCCCACATCAATCACGACTACTCTTTTCAAAACTCCTACCTGCGGGCCTGTAAGACCTACTCCGCCCGCCTTTGTCATAGTTTCATACATATCGTCAAGCAAGGTGTGAAGCCTTTCGTTAAAGAGCTTTACCTCCTTGCATTTTTTCGTCAAAATTTCGTCGCCCTCTAATCTTATTTCTCTTATCGCCATAACATCCGTCCTCTATCCGTATTACATAATTTTCAGCCGCTTTAAAGCATATTCGGCTCTTTATCTATAACAATCGAAACCGTTCCGTAATTTTTATGCGATTTGCACGCCGAGCGCGCTTTTTCAAAGCGCTCGTTTAAGCTGTCGCAATCGGAGCATTTTACGATTATTTGGTATCTGTATTTATTTTTCAGCTTTGATATAGCCGACGGCGCGGGCCCCAAAACCGCGACTTTATTTTCGCCGCCGTCAAAGCTCCCCATTTCCTTCGCGAAAAATTTCGCGCACTGCGCAGCGAGCGTCTGCGAGCCGGACGAAAACATTATGCACACAATCTCCGAATACGGCGGATACCATAGCAGCTTGCGCTGTAAAATTTCGTTTTCGTAAAATTTGATGTAATTATGCTCCTTTACAAGCGCTATCGCCTCATTTTCGGGCGAATAGCTTTGAATAACCGCCCTTCCCGCCTTTTTGCCTCTTCCGGCGCGCCCCGATACCTGTTCAAGCATCGAAAATGTACGCTCCGCGCTTCGATAATCCTCCATATTAAGCATCGTGTCCGCGCTTATCACGCCGACAAGCGTGACATTTTCAAAATCCAAGCCCTTGGCAACCATCTGTGTGCCTATCAAAACGTCTATGTTTTCCGTTTCAAACCGCTCCAAAATTTTCTCGTGCGATTGCTTTTTGCCCGTGGTGTCAATGTCCATTCTTATGGTTTTTATATCCGGAAAAACAGATTTAATTTCAGCCTCGACCTTTTGAGTGCCGCCGCCGAAATATCTTATATATTTGCTTCCGCAGGACGGGCAAATCTTATAATTGGCTCTTGTATAGCCGCAGTAATGGCATTTCAGCGCGTCGCCCGCACGGTTATATGTAAGCGATATATTGCAGTTTGGGCACTTCGCGACATAGCCGCAGCTTCTGCACGACACAAATGTCGAAAAGCCGCGCCTGTTAAGGAACAAAATCGTCTGCTCCTTGTTTTCGATATTTTTAATAATCTCGGATTTAAGACGCTCCGACAGCATACTTTTATTGCCGTTTTTAAGCTCCTCGCGCATATCCTCGATAAAAATATCGGGCATTTTGTTTTTATTGAAGCGCTCCTTCATCGTGATAAGCTCATACTCGCCGCCGCGCGCCCTATACATACTTTCAACGCACGGCGTCGCCGATGCCAAAACCACCGCCGCGCCGCACTGCTCCGCGCGCTTTATCGCGACATCCTTAGCCTGATAACGCGGCGACATTTCGGATTTATACGTAGACGAGTGTTCCTCGTCCACTATTATAATTCCCATATTTTTAAGCGGCGCGAAAACCGCCGAGCGCGCGCCGATAACGATATCCGCGCCGCCCTCGTAAATCCTGAGCCACTGGTCGTAACGCTCGCCGAGCGACAAGGCGCTGTGCAAAACCGCCACGCGCGCGCCGAATCTCGAAACAAAACGCGAAACCATCTGCGATGTAAGCGATATTTCCGGCACAAGCACAAGCGCGGTTTTTCCGTTTGATATGCAGTAATCAATAGCCTGCATAAAAACCTCGGTTTTTCCGCTTCCGGTTACGCCGTGAAGCAAAAACACCCTGCCCTCGCTCTCTTTCATACTGTGCGTTATCTCGTCAATTGCCCTTTGCTGCTCGTAGGTCGGCGGCATTTTCTCCGTGGGAGTATAGGTCTTATCCTTAAACGGACTGCGCTCGACAACCTCGTCGTATACCTCGGCAAAGCCCTTGCGGACAAGCGCGTCAAGCGTGCTTTTTGAGCCGCCCGTATACGAGAGCAAATCCGTGACGCTTAAACCGCCGTTTACGGCGAGAACATCAATCATCCTCGACTGAACCGGCGCTTTTTTGATAAGCGCCGCCGATTCATCACGCGCCGCGTCCTCGCTTATTAAAAGCCGAACGTGCTTTTGCGTTCTCTGCGACACGGCAGAGGTCTGCTTAAAGCTCCTCGACACAACCCCCGCTTTAATCATTTCGTTAATTTTGGGGCGCGCGTTAAAACCCGCCGCTTTTTCGATTTTCTTAATTTCAAGTCTGCCGCCGCTGTCTTTTAAAATGCTTATTATTTCGCCGCATCGTTTATCGTCGGTTTCGGCGTCGTTTTCAAGCGTTATAATTTCCTCGCTTTTTATATTGCTTCCCGACGGAATAACGGTTCTTATAATATCCTGATAGCTTACGAGATATTTCTCGCGCATCCATTTTATAATAGCGAGCATATCGCCGTCAAAAGCCTTAACATCGGTTACAAGGCGCATTACAGGCTTCAGATTTTTAACCTTTGTGCTTTCCTTAATCTCAACGCAGAAGCCCTCGATTTCCGTATTCGCTTTTGAAAACGGAACAATGACTCTGCTGCCGATTTCCACATCATCCTCCAGCTCCGGAGGTATGAGGTAATCAAAAACCTTGTCTGTTTCCTTGAAACGATGGTCAACAACTATCCGCGCAATCACTTTGAAATCCTTTCTGCGACGCGTTGAAATTACTCGTCCGCCGGCGAATTAAGAAAATCAAATCCGTTTGATTTTCTGTTTTCTTCCGCGCTCTCGTCCGCGTTTTCAACGTTTTCCTCCTCGGTATCAACGGCTTCTTCCTCAAAGCTGTTTTCCGAGTACTGCAAAATTGCCGCCTCTTTTTCCGCCTCGTACTGCTCCGCCTCCTTGATTGAATCGGATCTTACGTAGCCGATTTTGCCCTCGGCGATTTCATTCGCCGCTATGGACACCGGCTTTACGGTGACAAATTTACCGTTTTCCTCAACGGTATGCTCGCCTATCATTCTCGCTCTTTTCGACGCCATCGTCACCAACGTGTATCGGCTGTCAACGCATCTTGAAAGCTCCGTAATTCCCGGTTTTATCATCATAATAACATCTCTCCTTAAAAAAATCTTATTTATTCAGAGCGCCGCGAAAGCGGCGTTGCTTACCTTAAATATCTTGCAGTTCCTCGATCAAATTATCAAGGAACGCGCGCTCGCGCGTTTTTTCGCTTATGTATTCGCCAACCCTTTCGACACACTCGCCGAGATCGTCGTTTACGAACATTTTATTGTAGAGCGGCGCCTGACTAAGCTCCCAGCCGGCGGCTTGAAGCCGCTTGGCAATTTCCTCGTCAGACTCGCGTCCGCGCTCGCAAAGCCGCTTTTTTAACTCGCGCGCCGACGGCGGCAGGATAAACAAAAGCACCGCCTCGGGCATTTTGCTTTTAACCAGCGCCGCGCCCTGCGGCTCAATCTCAAGCAAAACGTTTTTGCCCGCCGCAAGCATTTCGGTCACCGTTTTTTTGGGCGTTCCGTAATAATTATCCCCGTATTTCGCGTATTCAAGCATTTCGCCGCCGGCAATCATTTTCTCAAATTCGTCTACTGTCGTATAATTATACGTGACGCCGTCGATTTCGCCTTTTCTTTTTTCACGCGTCGTGCTTGACACGGATAGGAAAATATTTCCGCTTTTTATAAGCTCGCCGCAAATCGTGCCCTTGCCCGTGCCGGAAGGTCCCGACATAACAAAAAGCAATCCCTTGCCCGAAGCCGGTAAGTTACTCATCCTTCGCGCCCTCCTCATCGTTAATTCGTCCGCTGATGGTTTCGGGCTGAAGCGCCGAAAGCACTATATGCTCGCTGTCCATAACCACAACCGCGCGCGTTTTTCTGCCGTAGGTCGCGTTTACAAGCATCCCTCTGTCCTCCGCCTCGCGCACTATGCGCTTTATCGGCGCGGATTCGGGACTTACGACCGCTATTATCTTGTCGGAATTGACCATATTGCCAAAGCCGATATTTATAATTTTCATATTTTGCACCCTCGCTTTATTCGATATTCTGCACCTGTTCCCTGAGCTTTTCAATCTCGCCCTTAAGCTCTACGACAATTTTGGCTATCTCAACATCCGACGCCTTTGAGCCGATGGTGTTTGTTTCTCGATTTATTTCCTGAATAAGGAAGTCAAGCTGTCTGCCCGCCGGCTCGCCGCTTGTTAAAATCCTCTCAAATTCATCAAAGTGGCTCGCAAGCCTTACGGTTTCCTCATTTACCGCAACCTTATCCGCGAATATCGCGACCTCGGTAAGCACTCGCGCTTCGTCAATGCTCCTGTCGTCAAGCACCTCTTTTATTTTGGTATAAAGCTTGCTTTTGTATTCCTCAACGGTCTGCGGCGAACGCTCGTCTACCTTTAAGGCGAGAGAGCGCATATATTCTATTCTTTGACGCAAATCATTTTCTATCCGCTCGCCCTCGCGCGAGCGCATCGCGAGAAAATCGTCAACCGCCGGCGCCAAAACCGCCTTTACGCTCTGCCATACCTCCTCGCTGTCCTCCTGCTTTTGCTCAACCTTAAATATATCCGTATACCGCGCCACGCTCATCACGCTTATATCGTCCTTTAAACCGAATTTGTCGCGCAGCGTTTCAAGTGTCTTTATGTAATCGGCGGCAAGCTCCTCGTTAAGATACAAATTTTTGTCGGATTCGCTGTAATTTTCGACGCTGACATATATGTCAATCTTGCCGCGCACCGCGCGTTCCGATACGAACTTTCGTATATTGTCCTCCAAAAATCCCATATGTCTGGGGATTTTTATATTGTAATCGGCATATCTGTGATTCACCGATTTTATTTCAGCCATAATTTTTTTGCCGTTTACAATCTGCTCCCGTCTGCCGTAGCCGGTCATACTTTTTAACATTTTTCATATCTCCCGTGTGATTAATTTTAATCGGCATATACATCGCCATATCGTCCGAAATCGTCCAAATCTTCGATTTGGCACACGATTTGAGGTTATTATAACACTGTCCCGCAGGCTCGATTTGCGAGCCGGCGCCGCTTTGTGGCGCGCGGGGTGTGTTTCAATGTTCTCAATCCTCAAAGCTCCGCTTTGAATGCGATTTGAGGTTATTTTAACACTGTCCCGCAGGCTCGATTTGCGAGCCGGCGCCGCTTTGTGGCGCGCGGG
>JAJPXA010000104.1 GCA_021205715.1 Bacillota bacterium | reverse complement strand
AAAATGGATTGGAAACTGCTGCACCCTGCCGAGCAGCTCGTAATGGTTATGGAGCGAATTTACGGCTACGGGATGACGACCACGTCGGGAGGAAATTTGTCTATTTTGGACGACAACGGCGATATATGGATAACTCCGGGCAGTATAGACAAGGGAAATCTCACGCGGGACGATATGGTGTGCATAAAGCCGGACGGCACGATTATAGGAAACCACAAGCCGTCGTCGGAATACCCGTTCCACAGGCACATATACAAGGTACGTCCGGATTTGAAAGCCGTGCTTCACGCGCATCCGCCGGCTTTGGTCGCGTTCAGCATCGTAAGAAAGCTGCCGGACACGAATTTGATACCCAACGTGAAATTCTCGTGCGGTAATATCGGTATGGCGAAATACGGTCTGCCGGGCAGCGCCGATTTGGGCGACAAAATCGCGGACGAGTTCGTTAAGGGCTACAACACGGTTATTTTGGAGAATCACGGCGTGGTTGTAGGGTCGACGTCGATGTTCGACGCATTTAAGGCGTTTGAAACGCTTGATTTCTGCGCAAGACTCGAGATTGACGCGCGTCAGATGGGCGCAAATACCGTGTCGCTCACGGACGAGCAGATTAATTGGTACAAGGCGAAGCAGCTTACGACGATGAACGAGGTTGTCGAAAACAGCATAAGCAGTGAGGAAAAGATTGCGCGGCGCGATATGTGCAAGTTTGTAAAGCGCGCATACGACCAGCAGCTTTTCACAAGCACGCAGGGCACGATTTCGCAGCGTATCGACGGGGACTCGTTTATTATAACGCCGCACGCGATAGACAGAAAGTACATAGAGCCGCAGGATATAGTGAAGATTGACGGTGATTACAGAGAAATGGGGAAAATTCCCTCAAAGAGCGTGGAGCTTCACCGCGAGATTTATAAGCAGCATCCGCATATCAACTCGATAATAATCGCGCATCCTCCCTGCGTTATGGGATTCGCGGTGTCGGACGCGGAGCTTGATTCACGCACCATACCCGAAAGCTATATATTGATGCGCAACATCCCGAAGCTTGATTTCGGCTCGATTTACACGAATGAGGCGGAAACGGCAAAGGTGTTTAAGGAGAACACGCCTATCGCGATAGTGAAAAACGACTGCGTGATTGTTACCGGCGACAGTATGTTAAACGCTTACGACCGTCTTGAGGTTACGGAGTACAGCGCGAAGGCGATAATCGCGTCGCGTCAATTGGGTGAGCTTGTCGCGATAAACGACGACGAAATAAGCGAGATAGAGGACGCGTTCCATTTGGTAAAATAAACGCGAATTAATGTGTTAAACAAAAGAAAAAAGCCTTGTTTTACTTCTTTGTAAAACAAGGCTTTTTTTGTGATTGGCGGCAGATATGCCGAATTGTTTTCAGATTTCCTCCATCGCGCACAATATCATTTTCGCGTTTTCATCATAGACCTCGTCAAGCATTTTCAGCGGCAGGGGGTTTTTGCCGCTGCCTATTTCTATCGTGAAGCCCTCGCGTCCGAATTTTTGTATGAACCAATCCTTGCATCCGCCAAACGTCGCGGTGCCCTCGGGACGGCATACGACATAGCCGCTTTGCGCCGCCATTTTTTCGGCAAGCTCGCGCGAGCGCATAGCGCGCATTCCGTCAAAATCATAGTATATTTCCCTGCCCTGCGAATGAAACGCCAAAATCGTGTCAAAATTCTCCCGGGTTATAAAATCCGCGACCGCCTTGGTTTCCGGCTCGGATTCCGGCGCCTCGCCGCCGTAAAGGGACGGCGACGGTTTGTCGACTACCATACTCCATTTCGCGTCATAATTATGGTTAAGGTCGACGCCCCGCGCGTTCGCCTGCCACACATGATTGAAGCTGTGTATTCCGACAAGGCTTATCAGCCGCCTGTGGTACGGATTGGTTATGTCCAAGCCGTTTACGGCGATGTCCACGCCGTCGGGGTTCACCATCGGCAGAACGTACAGCGTTGTCTTATCAAACAGGCGCTTTATGTCGTAACCGAAGTATTCGCCTCCGGTCATATACATCACCGTATAATTCGATATAAATTTCATCAAAAACGCGGATGTCAGATATTCCAGTCCGTGATACGCTCCGGCAAGCAGAAGCTTTTTGTTTCCCCTGCCGATTTTAAGGCACGGTATATCCTTTTCCATAACGCTTTTTCCTATTGAGAAATGCTCGATGAAATTATAATTTTCAGTAAGTATTTTAATATCCTCGTTCAGTTTTTTATAATCATAGCACACCGCTCGTTTCACCTCATTCTATATTTTGTTCACTCTTACATAATATGTAAGAGCGGACGGATATAGAATAAATTAAAAGCAAGCGCCGATATTTAATCGACGTGTATGCCCTTTATCGAGAATACCACCCAATCGGCGGTATTTACCGCGTGATCGCCGATTTTTTCGAGGTATTTGGCAATCATCAATATGTCAATCGACTCGTCGCTGCCCTCGGCGTTGTCGCTGATGCGCTGTACAAGCTCCGCTTTGGTTGAGTTAAACAAAGCGTCAACCTTATTGTCGTACTCTATCACCTCAACCGCCAGGTCGCAGTCGTTTTTAACGTAAGCCTCGACAGCGGAATTTACCATATATATTACCTCGCTCGCCATTTCCTTAATCTGCGGCGGGATATAATTCTTGGTGACGTACATCTTAACGGAAATTTCGCATATGTCCGCGGCTTGGTTGCCCATTCGCTCCAAATCGGTTATCATTTTAAGCGCGGAGGAAATCTTTCTCAAATCGCTTGCCACCGGCTGCTGCTGCAAAAGCATTTTCATACAAAGGCGCTCTATCTCGCGCTCCTTATCCTTTATCTCCTCGTTATCCGCGATAACCTTTTCGGCGTTTTCCATATTGCCTTCAACGACAAGCCCCACCGCGCCGGCAATCGCCTCCTCGACAAGCATACCCATCTGTATCAGGCTCTCATTCAGCTTCACAAGCTGACGGTCAAATCTATTTCTCATTTTTGAATCCTCTCTTTATTTTTTAGCCGAATCTGCCGGTTATATAGTCCTCTGTTCTCTTGTCGTTCGGATAGGAGAACAGCTTTTGGGTTTTGTCGAACTCAATCATCTCACCGACAAGGAAGAACGCGGTGTAATCGGCTATTCTTGCCGCCTGCTGCATATTGTGCGTTACAATCGCGACGGTGTATTTCTTTTTCAGCTCATCCATCAAATCCTCTATTTTAAGAGTGGATATGGGGTCGAGCGCGGAGGTCGGCTCATCCATTAAGAGAACCTCCGGCTCGACCGCGAGAGCGCGCGCTATGCAGAGTCTTTGCTGCTGTCCTCCCGAAAGTCCCAATGCGTTCTTTTTCAGTCTGTCCTTTAATTCGTCCCATATTGCCGCCTGCTTTAAGCTCGTTTCGACTATCTCGTCAAGCTCCGATCGCTTATGTATTCCGTGGAGGCGGGGTCCGTAGGCGATATTGTCATACACGCTCATCGGGAACGGGTTCGGTTGCTGAAACACCATTCCCACGCGCTTCCTGAGCATTGTAACGTCAACCCGCTTATCGAATATATCCTCGCCGTCCAAAAGAACGGTTCCGTCTATCTTAACGCCGTCTATTAAATCGTTCATACGGTTGAGCGTTTTCAAATATGTTGATTTTCCGCAGCCGGACGGGCCTATCATCGCCGTAATCTTATTTTCGTATATCGGCAGGCTGACGTTCTTGAGCGCGTGATGCGCTCCGCCGTTGTAATACAAATTAAGATTTTTGGTCGTGATTTTTTCCGCCGGCTTGACTGCTTGTATTGTAGTTTCCGACATTTTAAATACCTTTCTCAGCAATTATTATCGTTTCCGATTTATTTTAGTTAGATCGTTTTATTCTTGGCTTCCCTGCTTCTTTGACAATTTTCCGCTTATCAGCTTCGTGAGCGCGTTTATGCCCAGCACAAGAATGATGAGTATAAGCGCTATGCCGAACGCGTTGTCGTTGTTGCCCTCGCTCATTTCGAGATACAAGCCTATCGTCATTGTTCCGCCCGATTCCAATATGTGCGGGAACACGGACGCGAGCGTTTTCGGCAGGATATAGCTGCTTCCGGCGGTAAAGAGCAATGCCGCCGATTCACCCACAATTCTGCCCACTGCCAAAATTACCGCCGTTACTATGCCCGGGAGTGCAGAGGGAATGACTATCGTTCTTATAATATGCCATTTTTCGGCGCCGAGTCCCAACGCGCCCTGACGGTAGCTTTCCGGCACCGTTTTTATCGCTTCCTGAGTGGTTCTTATAATTATCGGAAGAATCATTATCGTAAGCGTGAGCGAGCCGCAGAGTATCGAAAAGCCCAGATGACAGCTTACTCCGAAAAACGCCATACCGAACAAGCCGAATATTATCGACGGTATGCCCGAAAGCGTTTCGGTCGCGAACTCGATAAAAGACACAATTTTTCCCGGCTTCGCATATTCGCAAAGATAGACCGCCGCGCCTATGCCTATCGGTGTCGCGATTACGAGCGTTATTATAATTATATACAGCGTGTTCACCATATATCCCAAAATGCCGTAGGTGCCCTTCGCGACGCTTTTTACCGTCGACAAAAACGTCCAGTCTATACTGCCTATGCCCCTTGCCGCGACATATACTATAATTCCCAAAAGCAGAAGCGCCGTAAACGCGCCCGCAAAATACACCAGTCCCAAAAGGAGCATATCCGCGGGTCGTTTCTTCTTCTTGTAAAGCGTCATTCGTCGTCACCCGCTTTCTTTAACGTAACGTTCAATATTACATTGATAAGCATTATAAACACGAACAGAACCAAGCCTATCGTAAAGAGCGCTTGTCGGTGGAGTCCCGACGAATAGGACATTTCCGACACGATTCCGGTCGTTAAAAATCTTACCGAGTTAAACGGAAGCGGCAGATTTACGCTGTTTCCCGCGACCATCGTTATCGCCATCGCCTCGCCTATGGCTCTGCCTACCCCCATAACTATAGCGGTTATTATACCCGATTTTGCGGATGGGATTACCACTTTAAAGACGGTGTAAATTTTCGTTGCGCCCAAGGCATACGAGCTGCTTCTTAAGTGCTTTGGCACCGCCTGCAGTGAAGTCTGCGATACGTTTATTACCGTCGGCAATATCATAACCGCGAGAACCAGCACTGCTGATATTAAATTTGCGCCGCCCGTCATTTGATGACCGGTATCGCCCGCGAAAACAAGCAGCTCTATCTTATAAATAATCGGCTTTATTATAAGTATTCCCAAAAGTCCGTATACAACCGAGGGGATACCCGCCAAAAGTTCAACTGCCGGCTTTACCACCTTCGCGAGCGGCTTAGGCGCGATTTCCGAAAGGAACACCGCCGTCAAGACCGCGATAGGCACGCCTATTATTATAGCGAGCGTTGTTCCGACTATGGATGTCAGTATTATGTATAAAATTCCGTATTTCGGATCCGCCGCCGTCGGCGCCCACTCGGTTGAAAAGAGCATTTCCTTAAGACCGATTTGGCTTATTGCCGGAACGCCCGACGCAATCATATATATCGTTATCGCGAATACCGCCGCGATAGCGACTATGCCGCATATGAAGAATATATACGACATAATTCTTTCGACTTTATTTTTACTTTTGCTCATACAGCCGACCTCTTTTTATTTCGCGGAAATCAAGCCCGCGTTCGCTATTACCGCTTGACCGTCCTCACTGTCAAGGAACTCAAACCACTTTTGAACCGCTGCGCTTTGCTCGGATATTTCGCCCTTTGTCGCCATTACAAACGGTCTTTGAAGCGTGTAATCGCCCGCCTTTATGTTCTCCGCCGTCGCCTCGATGCCGTTTATTGTTAAAACGTTCACGCTGTCGTCAAGGACGTCGAGCGAAACATAGCCTACGGCGTTGGGCGTCGACGCGACTGTGGTTAATACCGCGCCGGTTGAGTCAAGCTCCTGCGAATACGCGCAGTTATCGGCGATGTCTAACATTTCCTCAAACGCGTCCCTTGTGCCCGAGCCGCTCTCGCGTCCGATAACGACTATCTGTCCGCTGTCACCGCCTACCGCCGACCAATCAGACGTTTCGCCGGTATAAATTGCCGCGAGCTGCTCGTTGGTTAAATCCGACGCCGTTACGTTCTTGTTGGTTATAACCGCGATGCCGTCAAGCGCCACGATGTTCTCGACAAGTCCTTCCGCTTTTTCCTCGTCCTTTAACGCTCTCGAAGCGTTGCCGATGTCCGCCGTGCCGTCGATTACCGCCTGTATTCCGGCGCCCGAGCCGGTGAACTGCGCGGATGCGGTTATTGTCGGGTTCTGCTCGTTAAATACCTCGCAAGCCGCCTCGACGAGCTTCTGCATTGAGGTGGAGCCGTTCATCTCGACCGTTCCGGAAACATCCGAGCCGGCCGTGTCCTGTGTGCCGGCGCCGCCGCACGACGCCATTACCGACGCGCTGAGCGCCGCTATTGCTATACATCCTATTATT
>JAJPXA010000082.1 GCA_021205715.1 Bacillota bacterium | reverse complement strand
GGAATTGTGGATGACAGCACGGGGAGCGTCATATACGCGGCGAATTTAAACGCGGACGGCTTCAGCTTCGCAAAATACATACAAAACGAGATAAATGTGCCGGTGCATATCGCAAACGACGCGGACTGTGCCGCGCTCGGCGAATATACCCGCAACGGAAACGGTGCGAAAAGCTTTGTGCTTGTCACCCTCGGCACAGGCGTGGGCGGCGGAGTTGTTTTAAACGGCAGACTTTACGGCGGCTCCAACAGTGTAAGCTGCGAGCTTGGGCATATGACTCTTGTAAGCGGCAGCGAAAAATGCAGCTGCGGCAAGCGCGGATGCTTTGAGGCATACGCGTCGGTAACCGCGCTTAAACGTCAAACCAAAGCGGCGATGGATAAAAATCCGCAAAGTCTTATGTATAAATTTTTAAACGACAACGGCAAAATTTTGGGAAAAACAGCGTTCCGCGCGGCGGATGCCGGCGACAGCGCCGCAAAAAAAGTCGTAAACCGTTACCTGACCTATGTCGCTGACGGAATAGTAAGCATAGAAAATATTCTCCAACCCGATGTTATTGTGATAGGCGGAGGTATTTCAAAGGAAGGCGGCAAGCTTCTAAAACCCGTGTCGGAATATGCCGATAAATACAGATTTAATCAATATACCGCTCATACGGAAATTAAAATAGCGTCGCTGTTTAACAACGCCGGAATTGTCGGCGCTGCTATGCTTTGCAAGTAACCCCCGCGGAATCGTTTTACAGCCTAAAATCCTCATCTGAAAAGTCGGTGTTCAGCTTTCGTTTGCGTCTTACCGGCTTTTTTAAAATGTCATAAGAAAATTTTTTGCACCCCTCGCGGCTCTCCTCCGTTTCGCGTTCGCGCTTCGAGCAAACGCCGCCGTTCTCGGCGCTGTAAAAGCGGCACATACCGCATACCCTGTTAATATCGTTTGAATATATCATTTTCGGCGCCTCCGCGTTTCATTTGTTTTTTTGAGCGTGTATAACGCTCTCTACATCAATTCTTTAAACGATTTTATATATCTGTCCGCGTCGCGTTTAAGCTCCGCTGTTTGATTTTCGTTTGACGAGTCCCAAACGGCGCAGGTTTTAAAACCGCCCTTTTTCGCGCCGTTTATTCCGGGAACAATATCCTCGAACACTACGCAGTCGCTCGGCTCAACATCGATGCGCTTTGCCGCGAGCAAATACACGTCGGGATTGCTTTTGTTTACGCCGACTTCCGCCGAATATGCCGCGGCGCTTACGCAGCCGTCTATGCCGAAACGCTCGAACGCGGGACGCCACAAATCCTCGTAGCCGGATGTCGCGACGGCGATTTTCACTCCGTCCGCGTACAGCTTTTTCACGTATTCGGCGGCATAAGGCTTCGCTTGAACCGTGGTTTTGTACTCGTCCGTAACCAACCGCTTAAATTCGCCGCGTATTTCCTCCTCGCTCATTTTTATATCATATTTATCGCGTATCATCGGCAGCGACTCCTCCAGTGTCATTGTTTGAAATATCTCGCACTGCCGCGGCGTCAAATACACGTCAAAATCCGACAAAAATTTTGTCGTTACGTCAATCCACATAGTCATAGAATTTAAAATTGTGCCGTCAATATCAAAAATCGCGCCTCTCATATCTCAAATTCACCTCTCGCTTTTGATTTAAAAATTGTGTTCATCATACCAAGCCTCTCGCAAAGACCGGTGTATCTGTCGCCCTGCGTGCTGTTGTTTACCATATTGTACACTGCTCTTTCGTTCCCCACCAAGACTATCATATCCTTCGCGCGCGTTACGGCGGTATAAATCAAATTGCGCGTCGCAAGCCGCGGATTATACGAGCATACCGGCATTATAACCATAGGGAACTCGCTGCCCTGACTTTTATGCACCGTAATCGCGTACGCGAGGTCTAACTCGTCAAGCATCGTGAACGGATATTCGACCGTCTTTTCCTCGTCGAAAACGACGCGCATAAACCTGTCATCGGTATTAATTTCGCGTATTATTCCCATATCGCCGTTAAAAATTCCGGTGCCGCTCTCGCCGTCTTGAACCTTGTATTCTATATCGTAATTATTGCGTATCTGCATAACCTTATCGCCCTCGCGAAAAATGAGTTTTCCGTATTTATACTCCGCCTTATCCGGCTCGGGCGGATTGCTGTGTTCTTGAAGCAGGCGGTTAAGATTTTCTGTTCCGGCTACACCCTTTTTTGTGGGCGACAGGACTTGAATTGCGGAAATCGGGTCAACATCATAGCTCGACGGCAAGCGGTTCATATATAAATCCAAAACCGTATGCGACGCGGCTTCCGCGTCTTTACGCTTCAGGAAAAAGAAATCGCTTGAATGTGTTCGAATGTCGGGCATTTCACCTCTGTTAATTCGGTGCGCGTTGACGATTATAAGGCTTTCCTCCGCTTGCCTGAATATTTGTTTAAGCTGTATCACCGGAACCACGCTGCTTTCGATTATATCCCGCAGAACATTTCCGGGACCCACCGACGGAAGCTGGTCGGCATCACCCGAAAAAATCACCCTCGCGCCCGGCTTTACGGCGCGCAGGAACGCCGCCATAAGATTTACGTCAATCATACTCACCTCGTCCACTATGAGAACATCCGCCGAAAGCGGGTTGGTTTCATTATGGGCGAAGCCTTGATAATTGCCGTTTGACGATTGCTGTGTGCCGAGCAGACGGTGTATGGTTTTCGCCTCCGTGTCGGTAACCTGCGAAAGTCTTTTCGCAGCTCTTCCGGTCGGCGCGGCAAGCGCGATCTTGAGCTTTAACTGCTTCAAAAGATGAACAATCGCGCGTATAACTGTGGTCTTTCCCGTTCCGGGGCCGCCCGTCAATACCATAACTCCCGAAGACAGCGCCGTTATAACCGCGTTTCTTTGCTCGCTTGCGAGCTTAATTTTATAAATTCGCTCATACTCATCTATCGCGCCGTTGCTCTCAAGGGCGCTCATTTTAAATTTCTGCTCTGACTGCGCGAGAGTGCAAAGGCGGCGCGCAATATAGTATTCCGCGTCAAAAAAAGTGTACAAATAATACACATCGGTGTTGTTTATTCTGTCCGCGTACAGCTCCTGCTGAAGCGTCAGATACGTTATCTCGTTTTCTATCTCGATTTCATCCACCTCAAGGCGATACGCGCAATGCTCGATAAGCAGCCGTTTCGGCAGATATGTGTAGCCGTCGGAAAACGCGGCGTTTTTCATAACGAATTTTATGCCGGCGCGTATGCGTATATCGCTGTTTTTCGGCAACCCCATATTAAACGCGATTGTATCCGATGTTTTAAACGAAATGCCCTCAACGCTGTCCGCTAGTATATACGGATTTTCCTTTATCTTGTCAACCGCCGACGCGCCGAGCGCGTTATGCACCTTTATCGCCGAATTGGCATTAACGTTAAATTTTTGCAAAAACATCACGATTGAGCGCACCGACTGAAGCTCCGCGTATGATTTGCCGATTTTTTGCGCGCGTTCCTCGCTTATACCCTTTATTTCCGAGAGCCTTTTCGGCTCACTCAGCATAATATCGAGTATTTCGGCACCAAAATGCGCGACCAGCTTTTTAGCCGTCGCCTCTCGCACGCCGGACACAATACCCGATGAAAGATAGCGCAAAATTTCGTCCTCCTCCGAGGGAATCACGCTTTGACAATATTCAGCTTTAAATTGTTCCCCGTACTCCGGATGCTGCGTCCATTCACCGGTCGCCTCTATCGTTTCACCCTCGGTGATATACGGCATATACCCCACCACGGTAACCGACCTTCCCTTTTTCACGGAAATATCGCAAATTGTGTACCCGTTATCGCGGTTTATATATACAATGTCCTCAACCACTCCGGAAATTGTTTCTTTATCTTCCATTTTTTTCAACAACTACCTCTATACCGTCATTTTTTAATCCGATTATTCTCGCACCCGCGTTTGCAAGACGGGCGATAAGCTCCGCCCGCTCCTCTGTGACGACTTCGCCGGTTAAAATTATCGGTGTCCCCGGAGGATAGGCGCATACCGCGGATTTGCTTATTCTGTTTACGCTGTCGGACAACGAAACCGTTTCACAGTCCGCGAAAAACGCCGCCCGCGGATTTATTATACCGCGTCTTCGCGGCAGGTATATTTTTGTGCCGTCCGAGAAATCGCCGTCTGTTTTTATAATCTCCGATAAGGCTTTGTAAAGCGCGTCAAAATCCGAATTTGTGTTTTTGGGCGTCACAATTAGCACAATACTGCGCAAATCGGACATTTCGACGTCTATCCCATACCGTTCCGACAAAATATTTTCCGCGTTAAATCCCGTTATCCCGCGCCTCGCGACGTTTAAAACCAACCTCGTTTCATCGTCATTTTCAAGCGCGGAAATTCCAAGGCGCTCAATTCGGCTTTTAAATTTCGCGCACATCGACACGCATTCATCCCAACCGTTTTCTCCCTCAAGCTTCGCTCTCGCAAAATCCGCCGAGGCGGCTATGACATATGACGGACTTGACGACTCGTATATGTTAATCGCTTTTCTTACGGTGTTCGGGTCAATCAAATCACCGCCAACGTGCAGATACGCGGCGCCCGTGAGGGCGTTAAGCGTCTTATGCGCGCTTTGGCACACCATATCGGCATACGACGCGGCGCTTTCCGGAAGCCGCTCGGTCGCGGCAAAATGCGCTCCGTGCGCTTCGTCAACCAAAAGCGGCACCTTAAACTCGCGGCACTCGTCCGCGATTGTCTTTATATCGGCGCATATTCCGTAATAACTTGGAGATGTAAGCAACACGCCTTTAATATCGGGACAGCTTTCAAGATATACGCGAACGCTTTTTACCGCCCTCGGAATCAAAAATTCCTTATCGATATCCTGATTGATAACCCTTATATTCACGCCCAAAACCGCGCATATATTAATAACGCTCATATGGCAGTCGGACGATATAAGCAAGGTTTCCCCGGGTCTGACGGCGGCGGTAATCATGGACTGCACCGCGGTAGTGGAGCCGGATGTCAAAATAAAGCTGCGCTTTGTTTTGTAAAAGCTCGACAGCAGCTCGTTCGCGGCTGCAACCGCTTCGCTTTCGCTGTGCAAATCCGCTGTTTTTTCAAGCTCCGTAACATCGCAGCGCGCCAAATCGCTAAAATCCGTCCGCCCCTTGTGCCCCGGCATAGCAAACGATATTCTCTTTTCTTTTGAATACGCTATCAGCCTATCATGTAACGGTGTGTTCATAATTTATCATTCCTCTGTATGCTATTATACAGAAAAAAAGTCGATATGTAAAGTTTTTTTGCTCAAATTATTGACCTTGCGACGAACATATGATAAAATTTGTATAATCATCGATAATTTATTTGCCGCCGATTTACGCGTTGGGCGCGGCGGAATATATAATATTTGGAGGTATATTTATGAATGTCAAAGACGCGATAATGAAACGGCGCACAATACGCAAATTCACCCGGGAGTCTATACCCGAAAGCAATCTTATCGAACTTGTAAACTGCGCGAGAGTCGCAGCTTACGGCGCCAATATGCAGCCGCTTAAATTCCGCATAGTTACGGACAAAGCGGAGCTTGACGCTATATTTCCCCACACAAGCTGGGCGGGATATTTGGAAAACGGCGCCCCGTCGGAAAACGAGCGTCCCACGGCGTACATCGCCGTACTCGGCGATAGCGCCATTCGCCCGAACGGCGGTTTTGAAGTAGAAGCCGGCGCGGCGGTCACAACTATGATGCTTGAGGCAGTCGAAATGGGACTTGCAAGCTGCTGGCTCGGCGCGATAAACCGCGATGAAATCAAGAATGTTTTAAATCTTGACGACAAGCTGTCGGTAGTGTATATGCTCGCTTTGGGTTACGGCGCACAGGAGAGCCGTATGGTTGATATTGCCGACAATAACGTCAAGTACTATCTTGACGGCGATAATGTGTTGAATGTTCCCAAAAGAACGATTGACGAGGTTTTAATTAAATAATCTTTAATTTCCGCGCGGAAAAAACTCCGCGCGGATTTTTTCACTCACAAATTTCGGCGTTGTTAATTTACGGGAATTACTAACGTGTCCCCCGCGCGGATGTTCGAGTCGGTCATACCATTCGCCCGCAGAATTTTATTTATTACCGAACGTATGTCCTTATTTTCGGGATTGTATTTTTGTGCGATGCCCCAAAGCGTGTCACCCGATGATACAGTGACTGTTATCCCCTCTTCCGCATTTTTTGCGAACGCCGTTGAAATCGCGTTAATGCTTATAAGTGCCGTTATAAGCGCCGCCGCAAACAAAAGCGCGGTTTTAAGCATAGTTTTGCGTTTCATAGCTCTTTGCCTTTTTCTGTATATCATTTTCCTGTTCATTCTTAACGCGCAAACCGTCATAATAAAGCCTCCGTTACAAACATTTGTTTTGTGTTGATTACAGTATACCAAAAAATTTGTTTGTTGTCAATAGTTGTGTACAAAAAAATGTTTGTTTTTTTGATTAATTTTTGAAAAAACACAAAAAGACCCCGCAGCGCTTTTACGG
>JAJPXA010000237.1 GCA_021205715.1 Bacillota bacterium | reverse complement strand
GTAACGCTTTCTTTGGATGCGGTTATGGAGTATGCCGCGCCTGTTTCGGCATTTGACGATTACGGCATAAAATTCAGCGTCGGCGGCGTTTACGATATTGACGATGTTGTGAAAAAGCTCACCGTTATGGGCTACGCGCGCGAGGATATGGTCGAGAGCGTCGGAACGTTTTCGATAAGAGGCGAGATTTTGGATGTGTTTTCACCCAATTACGAAAATCCGATACGAATAGATTTTTTTGACAACGAGGTCGAAACAATAAAGTTTTTCGATTTTGTGTCCCAGCTGTCGCTTGAAAAAACAGACAGCGCGGACGTGATATGCGCGTCCGAGGTGATTTTGACGGATGAAAAGCGCGCCGAAATAATCGAGCGGCTCGAAGCGGAGCTTAAAAAAACGAAAAACGAGGAGCGCGGGGCGGTGCTGTCGGCGGATTTGGAAAATTTCCGAGAGAAAAATTATTTCCCGTCCCTTGACAAATATATACCGATGATTTGTGGCGCGCTCCCGACGATACTCGACTATATCGGAGATGACGGACTGATTTTCGTAATCGACGCGAAGCGCGTTTTGGAGCGCGGAAAAACATTCGAGCGCGAAAAGGGCGAAACGCTTACGGATATGCTTGAAAAAAATATAATTTCAAAATCCGCCGGCGGATATTACCTCGAATATGCGGACGCCGTTTCACGTTTGCAAAACAGCCGTCTTATCTGTCTTGAAACGCTTTCACATACGAAAAACGATTTTAAATACAAGCACCTTGAAACCTTTTTGACAAAAACGGCGGTGTCGTTTCACGGCAAGCTTGAGTATTTGTACGACGATTTGAAGCGGTACGCCGAGAAAAAAACGACGGTCGTTATATTGGCGTCCACGCGCGGACGCGCCGAAAATATAGAGGGCGTGCTGAAGGAAAAGGGCTTTGACGCGGCGTATGTCAAAAACGGCGAGTTTAGGATAGGGAAGATTTCAATTGTCCACGGCGCTCAGAGCCGCGGCTTTGAATATCCGGATATAAATTTCGTCTTGATTTCCGACGGCGAGATATTTTCGTCGAACAGAAAAAAGCGCTCAAACCGCTTAAAATCCTCCGATAAGCTAAAGTCCTACAATGATATTTCCGTCGGAGATTACGTGGTTCACGCGCTTCACGGAATAGGGCGGTATATGGGGACGGAAAAAATCACCGCCGCCGGCGCGACAAAGGATTATTTGAAAATTCAATACAGGGGGACAGACGTGTTATATGTCCCCACGGATCAGCTTTCGCAGCTTTACAAATACAGCGCCGACACCGATAAAACGGTGCGGCTTAATAAGCTCGGGACGCAGGAGTGGAATAAAACGAAGCAAAAGGTCAAGCAGTCCACCGACGAGATGGCAAAGCGGCTTGTTAAACTGTATTCGGCGCGCGAAAGCTCGGCGGGGTACGCCTACAGCGCGGATACGCCGTGGCAGAGGGATTTCGAGGACGAGTTCGAGTACACCGAAACCGATGATCAGCTCCGCTCAATCGAGGAGGTAAAGGCGGATATGGAAAGCGCCAAGCCTATGGACAGACTTCTTTGCGGCGACGTCGGATTCGGCAAGACAGAGGTCGCGTTAAGAGCCGCGTTCAAGGCGGTTACCGACTCGAAGCAGGTCGCGTATTTCTGCCCCACGACGGTTCTTGCGATGCAGCAATACGAAACCTTCGTAAAGCGGATGGAAAATTTCCCGATACGGGTTGAAATGCTATCGAGATTTAAAACTCCCGCCGAAACAAAAAGGATATTAAAAACCTTAAAAACAGGTGAAACGGATATAGTGATAGGGACACATAAGCTGCTTTCAAAGAACGTCGAGTTTAAGGACTTGGGACTTTTGATAGTGGATGAGGAACAGCGCTTCGGCGTGGCGCACAAGGAAAAGCTCAAGGAGCTTAAAAGCAGTGTCGACGTGCTTACAATGACCGCGACGCCGATACCGAGAACGCTCCATATGGCAATGACCTCGGTAAGGGATATGAGCGTTTTGACGGAGCCGCCCGAAAACCGCTATCCGGTGCAGACCTATGTTTTGGAAAACAACGAAACGGTAATAAGCGACGCTGTAAGAAACGAGCTGTCGCGCGGGGGACAGGTATTTTATCTTTACAACCGTGTTTCGAGTATATACAAAAAGGCGGAAAGCATACGAAATTGTTTTCCGAACGCGAATATCTCGGTGGCGCACGGGCAGATGAACGAGCGCGAGCTTGAGGACATAATGTGCGCTATGGCGGACGGCGACATAGATATTTTGGTATGCACCACGATAATAGAAACGGGTCTTGACATACCTAACGCGAATACCATTATAATCGAGGATGCCGACCGTATGGGTCTGGCGCAGCTTTATCAGCTGCGCGGGCGCGTGGGACGCTCAAACCGCGCGGCTTACGCGTACCTGACCTACAGACGCGACAAGGTATTGTCTGAAACCGCCGCTAAGCGGCTCGGCGCGATAAAGGAGTTTACCGAATTCGGTTCCGGCTTTAAGCTCGCGATGCGCGATTTGGAAATTCGCGGCGCGGGAAACCTTTTGGGCGCGGAGCAGCACGGTCATATGGACACGGTAGGCTACGATATGTACTGCAAGCTGTTAAAGGAAAGCATAAACGAGGCGAGGGACATTAAATCCGACGATGATATAAACGTCACGATAGACGTCGAGGTCGACGCGTTTTTGCCGGACACGTATATTGCAAACCACAATCAGCGAATAGATATGTATAAGCGCATCTCGGCAATCGCGAGCGAGGATGACAAATTCGAGATTGAAGACGAGCTTGCCGACCGCTACGGCGCGCCGCCCAAGCAGGCGCGAAATATTGTAGATATCGCTATGCTGAAAGTATACGCGGGTGAGGCGGGCATATTCGAGATAAATCAGCACGGACTTCTTATGCAGCTTAAATTCAGGGAGGACGAATTAAATCCGACCTTGATTTGGGATATCGACGGCAAATACCCGAAGCGGATAAAGGTCGCGTCGGCAAAAAATCCGATTTTAAATTTCAGATTGGAGGAAAACGAGCGGCGGCGGATAATAGAATTTTTGAACAATTTGTTAAATGTAATAATCGAATTGAAAAATCCGCGCAGGTAGTGTATAATAGGAATGTATATTTCCCGAGGATAAGGGAAAATAAAAACGAAATGAGGTAAAGTTATGAAATTTAAGAAAACAGCGGCAGTATTAATGTCCGCGGCGCTCGCGCTGTCGGCTGCGTCGTGCGGCTCATCGGAGGAAGAAAACGACGCGGCGCAGTCCGCGAACGGAAGCGAGGTTGTATTCACCGTCGGAAATCAGACGGTTACGGTAAACGAGCTTAACGCGTATATTACGACGTATCTTAACACCGATTACACCTTTGACGAGGCGAAAACATACGCGTCGGAGGATGTGGCGAACAACGCGGCGATGATCGCGCTTGTCGAGGCGATGGGTCTTGAATATACGGACGAGGAAAAGGAAGCGATGGCGGAGCAGAAGCAGGCGATGATTGATAACTACGGAAGCCAATCGGCATACGAGGATTTTTTGGACACGCTTGGCTTTACCGACGAGAATATCGACACGATGCTTGAGGCGCAGTACGCGGAGGAAAAGATTTTTGCCGACGACCTGACCGACGACGCGCTCAAGGATTACTATAACGACAGATATTTCCGCGCGAAGCATATTCTGTTCACTACAATGGACACAACCACCTACGAGGAGTACGACGACGATAAAAAAGCGGAGCAGAAGGCGCTTGCCGAGGAGATTTTGGCGCGCGCGCAGGCGGGCGAGGATTTTGACACGCTTATGAACGAATATTCCGAGGACCCGGGAACGGAGAGCAACCCCGACGGATATTATTTCACCTACGATGAGATGGTTGAGGAATTTGAGGACACGGTTGTGGAGCTTGAGGAGAACGAGATAGGCTTCTGCGAAAGCGACTACGGCTACCATATCATAAAGCGTCTGCCGCTTGAGGAGGGCAGCGACGCGTATGAGGAAGCGTTCGAGGGCGTTCGCCAGACCATAAAGAGCAAGGTTATAAGAAATCTCGTGGAAAATAAGCTCCCGCAGCTCCTTGAGGAATACGGCTTGGAAATTGTAACAAATCAAGAGGTTTTAGACTCGATTACCGAGTAAAGGCTTGTAAATATAAAAAATCTGTTGCAATAATTCGGCATTTGTGTTAAAATCATATAAAAGATATAGCAAAGGAGATATGCAAGTTGGCTACGGTGAAGAAGAAAAAGGAATTAACCTACAAAAACAAGCCGCTTATCCGCTGCGGCGACAGAATATATTACGGAAATCTTGACGACAAATATATACTTGTGCTTGATATTATCGAAAAAAAGACCGAGAACAATTTGGAGGTCGCGTCAAAGATTAAAATTCAGCTTATGGATAACAGCGGCGAGCTTGGAAAGGGTCAGGTATACAGAAAAGCGGACAGAGAAAATTTGTACAAGGCGCTCGACATCAGCGAATGGTGGCTTCAGGACGCTTTGTCGATGGGTTAATCGAAAATCGGCAGCCGTAAAAAAGCGGCTGCTTTTTGCTTGAAACAATAAATAACTTGACAATTGAGCGAATAAAATGTATAATAAGCCTTATAAATTTGTTAAGAAGGGAAGTAACAATAAATGGCAGACGAAAAGGAATTTGTTGTGACAGCCGAGGGCAAGGCGGAATTGGAACAGGAGCTTGACACATTAAAAAACGTTACCAGAAAGGAAGTTTCGGCAAAGATAAAGGAGGCGCGCTCGTTCGGCGATTTATCCGAAAACGCCGAATATGACGAGGCGAAAAACGAGCAGGCGGAGGTCGAGGCGCGTATTCAGGAAATTGAATATATGCTCAAATACGTAAGAATAATAGACGATGAGGATATAAAATCCGACGTTGTAACACCCGGTTCGCAGGTGCAGCTCAATATCGCCGGAAAAGAGGACTGGTACACAATAGTAGGTTCGACCGAGGCTGACCCTTACAAAAAGAAGCTCTCATACGAATCACCGATAGGCGCGGCTTGCCTTAACCATAAAAAGGGAGAAAAGGTAAAGGCGCAGACCCCCGGCGGCGAAATGGAATTTGAAATAGTTGACATTAAAAGATAATCAAAAAAGCCGGCATAGCCGGCTTTTTTTCTATGTATTTGTTTAAAAATCCACTTCCGTGTCGTAATAGCAGCACTTTAAGAGCTTTTCCATTTCCTCCTGCGTCGGGATACGCGGGTTTGAGCCTGTGCAGGCGTCGCCTATCGCGTTCTTCGCAATCTCGGGAAGTCTTTCAAGGAACACGTCCTCGGGAACAAAACCCTGCTCGCAGGGATAGCTGTCCGCGCCGTAATTCTTAATGCAGTGCGGGATATTGAGCTTGTCGTTCATATCTCTTAAGAAGTTAATCAAAAGAGTAACCTTTTCGTCGTCGCTGCCGCCGCCGAGCTTCATAAAGTCCGCGATAACGCCGTATCTCTTTTTAGCCGTTTCGTCCTTCGCGTTAAAGGCGATAACCTTTGGAAGATACATAGCGTTTGCCGCGCCGTGGATAATATGCGCGCCGTAATCGGCGAACGCCGCGCCGGTTTTGTGCGCCATTGAGTGTACTATGCCCAAGAGAGCGTTCGAGAACGCCATACCCGCAAGGCACTGAGCGTCGTGCATCTTGTCGCGCATTTCCATATCGCCGTTGTAGGAGCCTACAAGGTTTTCCTGAATCATAGTCGTCGCAAAAATCGCGAGCGGGTCGGTATACGCGCAGTTCGCGGTCGAAACATACGCTTCAATCGCGTGCGTGATAGCGTCCATACCCGTGTGCGCCACAAGCTTCTGCGGCATAGTTTCCGCAAGCTCGGGGTCTACTATCGCGACGTCCGGCGTAATCTCAAAATCCGCAATCGGATATTTAATGCCCTTTTCATAATCGGTTATAATAGAGAATGCCGTAACCTCGGTTGCGGTTCCCGATGTTGACGAAATAGCGCAGAATTTAGCCTTTTTGCGCAGCTTGGGTATACCGAATACCTTGCACATATCCTCGAATGTAATGTCGGGATACTCGTATTTAATCCACATAGCCTTAGCCGCGTCAATCGGCGAGCCGCCGCCTATCGCGACAATCCAATCCGGCTCAAATTCGAGCATCTTTTCCGCGCCCTTCATAACCGTTTCAACCGACGGATCCGGCTCTATGCCCTCTATAAGGTCAACCTCCATACCCGCTTCTTTTAAATAGCTTACAGCCTTATCCAAAAATCCGAAGCGCTTCATCGAGCCGCCGCCCACGCATACTATCGCTTTCTTGCCTTCCAAACCTTTAAGCGCTTCCAACGCGCCTTTTCCGTGATACAAATCTCTCGGTAACGTAAATCTTGCCATAACAGTTCCTCACTTTCTGAATATATGTATATGTGACGCCGGAATGTTAATTTTTTAACATTCCGACATCTATATTATAGTATATGCGAAATTTAAAGTCAACATTTTGCAAATTTTAATTATTGCCAAATATCGCGGAATTTATTGTGCAATTTGCATAACAATCAGTTGTCGAAACGCGGCGGCGCGCGTGC
>JAJPXA010000050.1 GCA_021205715.1 Bacillota bacterium | reverse complement strand
ATTATAGCATATCGTAAAGCAAATGTCAATATTTTGCTTTATGTAATTTTAATTGTAAACTATAGTAAATTAATGGTTGACAATTAAGACCGCATATGCTATAATTTATTTTGTCGATTTTCGGGGAGCTTATGCTGATATCGAAATCGAACAAAATATATCGGATAAAATCAATGTCCGAAATTTGGGAGGCAGCTTATGTTAGAGCAAAAAAATCAAACAATCACAGAAAACACATCAACCTCGTCAAAGAGATATGAACGAACCAAACGGCTTGTACAGGGCGCTATGTTTGCCGCGCTTATAACGGTCGGCGCGTTTATTAAAATTCCGATGCCGATTATGTCATTCACTCTTCAATTCCTCTTTACAATGCTCGCGGGCTATACGCTCGGCGGCAAATGGGGAGCGGCAGCGGTATGCATCTATATCGCGATGGGACTTATAGGTCTGCCGGTTTTCTCGGAGGGCGGCGGAATATCTTATGTTTTGAAACCGTCCTTCGGTTACATAATCGGCTTTGCAGCGGGCGCTTATGTTACCGGAACTATCGCCAACCGCGTACCGAAGCCCGGCTATCCGCGCCTGTTCGCGGCGGCTTTCGCGGGACTTGCCGTTGTATATATCCTGGGAGTTGGTTATTTATATGTAATCAAGCGGTTTTACATCGGAGATACAATAGAGCTGATGCCGTTTATTTTATACTACATTTTGCCGGATTCATTAGGGGATATTACCCTATGCGTAATCGCGTCGCTATTGTCGAAGCGGCTTATTCCATTAATTAATAGGAAGTGATAACATGACAAATCTTCAAATACTTACCGAAAAGGTGCTTAACGGTGAGCCTATTACCCGCACCGAGGCGCTCGGCTTATGCGGAGAGCCGTTAGACGAATTATGTGAAAGCGCCGACAAAATCCGGCGGCATTTTTGCTCCGACAGATTTGATATATGCACAATCATCAACGGAAAAAGCGGACGATGCAGCGAAAACTGCAAATTCTGCGCTCAATCCGCCCGTTACTGCACCGGCGCGGAGGAATATCCGCTGCTTGACGGCGATAAAATCGTCGCGCAGGCAAAGCAAAATTACGAGCAAGGCATATTGAGATACTCCATAGTCACATCGGGAAAACGGCTGACAGATGCGGAAATAGAGAAGATGTGCGGCGTAATCCGGCGAATTAAAACGGAGGTCGGCATTTCGGTATGCGTTTCGTTCGGGTTATTGAACCGGGAGCAATACTTGAAGCTCAAGGACGCGGGTGTTACGCGTGTGCATAACAATTTGGAAACTTCGCGCAGGTATTTCCCGAAAGTCTGCACCACCCATACCTTTGACGATAAGCTCGCCGCGATTCGCGCGGCGCAATCGGCGGGTCTTACGGTTTGCAGCGGCGGGATTATGGGACTTGGCGAAACGTCGGAGGACAGAATAGATATGGCGCTCACCCTGCGTGAGCTTGGCATAAAGAGCGTGCCGCTCAATATGTTAAATCCCATTGCCGGCACGCCGTTTGAAAATAATCAAAGGCTCACAAGCGATGATATGCGCCGCATTGCGGCGGTATACCGCTTTATACTTCCCGATGCCGATATTCGCCTGGCGGGCGGCAGAGGACTTATTCCCGATAAGGGACGCGCCTGTTTCCTTTCGGGCGCGAACGCGGCGATTTCCGGCGATATGCTGACCACATCGGGAATTACCGTTGAAACCGATATGAAGCTTATCGCGGAGCTTGGATATGAGGTGAAAATCGATAATGAGTAAGGCATTGTTTATTACCGGCACCGGAACAGATGTAGGGAAAACATACATTTCCGGACTGATTTTGAAAAAGCTCAGGGAAAAACACAAACGCGCGGCATACTATAAAGCCGCGATGAGCGGCAACGCGCGCGGCGCGGACGGCGCGCTTATCCCCGGCGACGCGCTCTATGTAAAGACATTTTCCGGTATCTCTCAGCCGCTTGAGGAAATGTGTCCGTATGTTTACGAAACCGCCGTTTCGCCGCATTTAGCGGCGAAAATCGAGGGGAATCCGGTAAGTATGGACACCGTTTTGCACGGCTTTGACCTTGTATGCGCTCGGTATGATTATGTGATAGCGGAGGGCTCCGGCGGCATACTTTGTCCGCTCCGCTTTGACGAACGAAAAATCCTTTTGGATGATTTTATAAAGGCGCGCAGCCTTTCCTGCGTAATCACGGCGGACTCAGGTCTGGGTACAATCAATTCGGTCGCGCTGACTGCGGAATATATGAAATCGCGCGGTATCGCGGTAAAGGGAATTATATTTAATCATTATGAGCCGGGCAATATTCTGCACGACGACAATATATTTATGTGCGAACAGATGACCGGCTTAAAGGTAATCGCCCGAGTGAAAAACGGGGATTGCAGCATAAATATCGAGGAATTGGAAAGCTTATTCACGTAAAAAAGGCGTTTATCCGAAAATCAATCGGATAAACGCCCTGTTTTTATTTTTCACGGTTCACCAAATAGTCAGTAAGCGCAAGCAAAAAATCGGCTTTTTTGCCATACGGTGCGAGCGCGTCCTTTGCCGCTCGGCTGTAGCTTTTTACAAGCTCCTCCGCCTTTTGAAGTCCCAAAAGCGTTACATAGGTGGTCTTGTTTTCCTCCTCGTCCGAGCCTATCGGCTTTCCCAACTGCGCCTCCGTTCCGATAACGTCCAAAATATCGTCGCGTATTTGAAACGCTATACCGAGATTGAGCGCAAAAACGTCAACGCTCGCTGTGTCCTCCTCGCCCGAGAGCAATGCGCCGCAAACGCAGGACGAGCGTATAATTGCGCCGGTTTTCATGCTGTGCAGATACTTGAGCGTGTCAAGGTCAATGCTTTTGCCCTCGCTCAATATGTCGATTACCTGACCGCCTATCATCCCCTCCGTACCGGAGGATTTGGCGATTATATTAATCGCTTTCAGCGCGTTTTTCGCGCCGCCGCCGTATTCGGTCATAATCTCAAACGCCTTATTTAAAAGCGCGTCGCCCGCCAAAATCGCGGTCGCTTCGCCGTATTTTATGTGGTTCGTCGGCTTGCCGCGGCGCAAATCATCGTTATCCATCGCGGGCAAATCGTCGTGTATAAGCGAGTATGTGTGAATCATCTCCATCGCGCACGCGAACGGGAGAATTTCGTTTATATCGCCGCCGCACATTTTCGCGCACTCGGTCATAAGCACCGGGCGCAGGCGCTTGCCGCCCGCGAACAGGCTGTACTCCATCGCCTCGTATATCGGCGACTGTAAATTATCACTGCGGCGCATATAGCGCTTTAACGCGCCGTCAATGACATCAACGTCGCTTTTAAGCGTTTGCTTTAACTCATTCTCCGTCATTTATAAAATCCTCTTCCGACATTTCGCCGTCATCCGTTTTCATAAGCACCTTTACCCTTTTTTCAGCATTATCGAGCATTTTTTGACAGCTTTTCGTGAGCTTTATTCCGCTTTCGAAAAGGCTTAACGACTCGTCAAGGCTCACGTCGCCGTCCTCGAGCCGCGCAACCGTTTTTTCAAGCTCCGCTATCTGCTCCTCGAATGTTTTCTCTGTTTTTGCCATAATATTATCCCTTTCTCTACTTCACAATACAATCCTTTTCGCCGTCTTTCAAGCGCAGTGAAAATTCATCGCCTGACTTAATATCGCCGACGCTTCGAATTACCGTGCCGTCCGCCATAGTCGGTATCGAATAGCCGCGCGCGAGCGTCTGCAGCGGACTCAGCGCGTCGAGCTTCCCGGCAAGCGCCGAAAGCGATTTTTTATCCTCCGCAAGCTTCAAGCGAAACGCGGTTTCCATATTTTTTACATACGCGTCAAGCCTTAAATTCAAGTCGTCAATCATATTCTTGGGCGAACGCATTTTAAAGCGGTTTAAAATCAGTCTGCCGTATTCCAACTTTTTGTTGACCGCTCTTAAAAGCCGCGAGCGCATAACGCTTACGCTTTCGTTAAGCTCGGTCATATTCGGCACCGCGATTTCCGCCGCCGCCGACGGTGTCGGCGCTCTTAAATCGGCAACGAAATCGGCTATCGTAAAATCGGTTTCGTGACCGACCGCCGAAATTATCGGTATTTTTGAATTGTAAATCGCGCGCGCCACAATCTCCTCGTTAAACGCCCACAAATCCTCAATCGAGCCGCCGCCGCGCCCGATTATAAGCGTGTCGACGCAAGCGGATTTGTTAAAATACTCAATCGCCGACACAACGCTTTCCTTTGCGCCCTCGCCCTGCACGAGCGTGGGGTAAATGACGATTTTTGCGAGCGGGTAGCGCCGCGTTATAACGTTTATAATATCCCTTACCGCCGCTCCCGTGGTCGCGGTGGCAACGCCTATGCTTTTGGGATAACGCGGTATCGGCTGTTTTGCCGACGCGTCGAACAAACCCTCCGCCTGCAGCTTTTTCTTCAGCATTTCATATGCCGCGTACAGGTCGCCTATTCCGTCCGGCTTCATTTCCTCGATATAGAGCTGATACGCTCCCGCCGCCTCGTAGACGCTTATTCTTCCGCGCGCCAAAACCTTATCGCCGTCCTTGGGCGCAAAATTCAAAAATTGCGCCGCGCTCCTGAACATTACCGATTTTAACACGCCGCCGTCATCCTTTAAAGTGATATACAAATGCCCAGAGGTGTGACGCTTGAAATTGGAAATTTCCCCTTTTACCCAAACGTTATTTAATATAATATTGTGGTCGAGTATTTTTTTTACATATCCGTTAATTTGAGAAACCGTGGCAGTTCTCGGCTCCAACGGTTTTACGTCCTCCATAAAGCTCCCGCCTTTTAATTTATTTTTGCATATATGCCAAATACGCAATGCCCGCCGCGTTATCGCTCGACATCTCGGGCGACGCGAAATACACGTCCGCGTTTAAATTCGCGCTCAAAGCGCCGCGTATTATTTTATTGGAAGCGACTCCGCCCACCGCGAGCAGGCGCTTCGATTCGATTTTATTAAATATACTTTTTGCCGCTTTTATAAGCGACTCGCCAACGGCGTCCAAAACCGCTCGCGACACGACCGCTTTACTCTCCGTTTCCAGAAGAAAGCGCGCCTTATTTTCCAGACCGGAAAAATTTATATATCCGCCGTTTACGCTTACGGGCAGCTTCAATTTCTTTTCGCTTTGCTCCGCCAATGCCTCGACAGCGCGTCCCGCGGGGAACTCCGTTCCCATATATACTCCGACGCGGTCTATAAGCTGTCCCGCGCTTATGTCCTTTGTTCCGCCGATGATTTCAACATCGAAATTATACCCGTTATAGCGGCATTTCAAAAACTCCGTTGTGCCGCCGGATATATGGAGCGCCGCGAAATCGCCCTCAAGCAGACAATCGCATTTTCCGGACAAAATGCCCGCAGCGATATGACCGTCCTGATGCGAAAATTCATAGAGCGGCACTCCCGCCGTTTTTGCTATGACCTCCGCGTAACCCTTGCCTGCCAAAAACACCGGCATATATGAACCGTCCGCGTTTCTCGGGCGCGCGCTTACACCGACCGCGCCAACGCCTGCCGCGTCAAGCTCGGCATAAAGCCGCGGCAATGCCCTGACGTGTTCAAACACGCCCTCGCTTTGACGTATGCCGCGCTCGCCGCGCTTTACCGGTATTATCCGACGCTTGTCGCTGATTTCCGCGCCGTTATACGCGCAAACCGATGTGGTATAATTGCTTGTGTCTATTCCGATACTCTTCATAGTTCGCTGAAAACGCTTCCCAAAAGTCCGTTCACGAATGCCTTGTCGCCCTCCGCACCGTATCTTTTGGCAAGCTCCACCGCCTCGTTTATCGATACCTTGGGCGGTATCGTGTCGATGTATTTCATCTCACATATCGCAAGCTTCATTATTACAAGCGAAGCTTTTGATATTCTGTGTATTGTCCATCCCTTGCTGAGGTGCTTTGATATTATTTCCTCAAGCTCGGCGTTATGCTCCTTTACTCCGGTTAAAACCGACGTTATATATCCCAAATTCGGCTCGCACTCCGGTTGTTCGATGAGCAGACCGTTTACGACCTCGTCGATGTCCTCCGTTCCGTCAAACTGAAATATTTGAACAAACGCGGCTTCGCGCGCCTCGCTTCTTGATTGTTTTTTCATAGTTCTTTACCTTTCATATAAACAGCCGCGCGGCAAAAATCACGCGCCGCGCAAAACAGACACGAATTATTCCGCGCTGTCATCCGCGGTTGCCGATTCGCCGGAATCCGAACCGTCCTCGGCTTTATCCGTGTCAAAATTGACGCCCTCAATATGAATGTTGACCTTCTTGACATCCATACCCGTCATAGACTCGATATTTTTCTTAACCTTTTCCTGTATTTCCCAAGCAAGCTCCGGTATTCTTATGCCGTATTTGACGACAATATACAAGTCCACCGTCACGGTGTCATCCGAAATTTCAACCTTTACGCCTTTATTCGGATTCTTTTTCGCGCCGAATCTTTACGCAAGCTCGCCCGCGAAAGATCCCGACATTTCATAACCTCCCCCGCATTCCATAGTTGCCACGCCCGCGATTGTCGATACAACGTCAACGGATATTTTTACGTTGCCGTTTGATT
>JAJPXA010000184.1 GCA_021205715.1 Bacillota bacterium | reverse complement strand
CGATAACGAGTGACGTTACAGCTGCGATATGACCATTTTGTCTAGCATCCTGGAGCATAGTCTTATAATCGCCGTATTTTTTGCCGTCAAGAACCTCGGAAATCAAATCGCTCATAAGCGACAACAGCCATTCACGCGCCGTTTCAAGACCCGCGTCCAAATAAATCGACGCCAGCACCGCCTCGAACGCGTCCGATATAATTGACGCTCGTTTTCGTCCGCCGGTCATTTCCTCGCCCTTTCCGAGCCGAATTATGGAGCTTAAAGAGATTTTCTTAGCCGTTTCGTCAAGACCCTGCTCGCATACTATCGAGGCGCGGAATTTCGTTAAATCACCCTCGTCTACATTTTCCATTTTCTTGAAAATATAATCGCTGATTATAACGCTCAAAACCGAGTCACCCAAAAATTCCAAGCGCTCGTTATCCTTTATCTTATGCTCGTTCGCGTAGGAGCTGTGAGTGAGAGCGGTAAAAAGAAGCTCGGGGTTTTTGTACTCGTGCCCTACTATTTTTTCCTCATATGTCATAATGAAATCCTTCCCGTATATGCGCTTCTTTTAACCGTAAATAAATCTGCCGCTAAAAGAAAAACATATACAATTTTTACTTTGCATAATAACAATGCAGAGGATGCCCAAAAAGAACATCCTCTTACATACTTAGTCTGTGTACTTTTTAAAGAGAAGCGTAGCGTTATGTCCGCCGAATCCGAGCGAGTTTGACATAGCGTAATTCACGTCCTGATAACGTCCCTCGTTGGGAACGATATCCAAATCGCAGTCGGGGTCGGGGTTTTCGTAATTGATTGTGGGAGGAATGTAACCCTCTTCTATTGCCTTCGCGCATATTATCGCTTCAACGCCGCCTGCGGCTCCGAGCATATGACCGGTCATAGACTTTGTGGAGCTTACCGCGACATTTTTCGCCGCGTCCTTAAAGACTTCCTTTATCGCTTCCGTTTCAAACTGGTCGTTATACTTCGTTGACGTGCCGTGAGCGTTTATATATGTTATGTCCTCGGGAGTAAGACCCGCGTCCTTAATCGCGAATTCCATAGCCTTCGCGCCGCCCTTGCCGCCGGGAATGGGGCTTGTGATATGATACGCGTCGTCGGTCGCGCCGTAGCCTGCCATTTCGCATATTATATGCGCGCCGCGCGCTTTGGCGTGCTCAAGCTCCTCGAGAACCAAGAAACCCGCGCCCTCGGATAACGCGAAGCCGTCGCGCTCGGCGTCGAACGGACGCGACGCGTGCTTGGGATCGTCGTTTCTGGTGGTCATCGCCTTCATATTGCAAAATCCCGCGAACGCGAGCTTTGTTATAGCCGCTTCGCAGCCTCCGGCAACGATTACGTCCGTATCGCCGTATTGAATATGACGAAAAGCCGTGCCAATCGCGTTTGAACCGGACGCGCAGGCTGTAACGACATTCTCGTTCACGCCCTGCATATTGTGCTTAATCGCAATCTGCGCCGCCGCCATATTGCCAATCATCATCGGAATGAAGAACGGACTTACCTTACCGGGGCCTCTTTGATTCATAGTGTTGTCCTGGTCGATAAAGGTGTTAATTCCGCCTATGCCCGTGCCGGTTATAACGCCGACTCTCCACGAGTCCTCTTTTTCCATATCAATGCCCGAATTTGCGATAGCCTCATTCGCGGCAATCATAGCGAATTGAGTGAACCTGTCCATTTTGCGGGCTTCCTTTTTCTCGAAATAGTCCTCGGGACTGTAGTCTTTAATCTCTCCGGCTATTTGTGTTTTCAAATCGGACGCGTCGAACAAGGTGACCTTGTCTATACCGCATTCGCCGTCCTTTATGCCCTGCCAAAATGACGGCATATCCTTGCCGATGGGAGTTATGGCGCCCAATCCGGTTACTACGACTCTTTTCATTGCATTTCCTCCAATTTATATCATTGATTGTAAAATCATTGCTTCGTTAATTACTACGGCTTTTTCATCCCATACCATTTAATATGGGATGAAAAAACCTCTTTGCTTACGCATTTTCCTTAATATAGTTTACCGCGTCGCCGACTGTTTTAATGCCTTCCGCCTGCTCGTCGGGAATTTCAATATAAAATTCTGTTTCAAAACCCATAACAAGCTCTACTATATCAAGCGAATCCGCGCCCAAATCGTCGATAAAAGACGCTTCCATAGTAACCGCATCATCGCTTACATCCAACTGGTCGACAATTACAGCTTTTACTCTCTTAAAAATATCTTCCATTTATGAAATACCTCCTTTCAAAAAATGTATATATATAAATCTATAAGAATTATATACGAATATCAGCTTACATATGCAATCCGCCGTCAATGTTTATTACCTGACCCGTCACATATGAGGACATATCCGACGCCAAAAACGCGACAACGTTTGCAACCTCGTCTATCGTTCCGAATTTCGCGAGCGGAATAGCCTTGAAATATTCCTTTTTCACGTCATCGGGAAGCTTGTCCGTCATTGCCGACTCGATAAATCCCGGAGCGATGGCGTTGCATCTTATGCCCCTTGATGCGAATTCCTTCGCGGTGGTCTTTGTAAGACCGATAAGTCCCGCCTTTGAGGCGCTGTAATTCGCCTGACCGGCGTTGCCCATAACGCCGACAACCGACGACACGTTTACAATCGCGCCCGCGCGCTGTTTCATCATCGGCTTCGCGACTGCCTTTATGCAATTAAACGCGCCCTTTAAATTAATATCCATAACCAAGTCCCAGTCGTCCTCGGTCATTCGAAGCATCAAGCCGTCGCGCGTTACGCCGGCATTGTTTACGAATATATCTATTTTACCGAATTTTTCCAATGTAGTGTTAATAAGCGTCTGCACATCCTCTGTGCTTCTGACATCGCCCTTTACGACTATCGAATCAACGCCCATAGCCTTAATTTCCTCGCACGTTTCGTCCGCGTAATCCGACGACGGGATGTCGTTTATAACGATATTTGCGCCGTATGAGGCGAGCTTTTGGGCAATCGCCTTTCCGATACCGCGTCCCGAACCCGTTATTACCGCTGTTTTTCCTTTTAACATAATAATCTCCTTCCGCCTATTCAAATCATTTGTTCAATATTTCCAACGTTTTTTCAAGCGACGCCATATCCTCGACATTACAGCAGGTGAGCGATTTGTCTATTCGTCTTAAAAATCCGCATAACGTTTTGCCGGGACCTATCTCAACGAAGGTGTCGACACCGTCGGCAATCATACGTCTTACGGAATCTTCCCATCTTACCGACGAGGAAACCTGTCTTACAAGCAAATCCTTGATATCGTCCTTTGACGGAACATAATCGGCGGTAACATTGGTTATAACCGGTATGCCCATATCATATAATACCACATCTTCCAGCTCTTTTGCAAGCTTTTTTCCCGCGCCGACGAGCAATTCACAATGGAACGGCGCCGAAACCGGCATAAGCATTGCTCTTTTCGCGCCTTTTTCCTTTGCAATCTCGCAGCATTTCTCGACAGCCGCCTTTTCGCCCGATACGACTATCTGTCCCGGGCAGTTGAAATTCGCCGGCGAGCATACGCCCATCTGCGACGCTACGTTGCACGCTTCGATAACGTCTTCCTGCGAAAGTCCGATAACAGCCGCCATAGCGCCGACGCCTATCGGAACCTCCTCCTGCATATATTTTCCTCTCTTTTTAACGAGCTTAACGCCGTCCGAAAACTTCATCGAGCCGGACGCTATATGCGCGGTGTATTCGCCGAGGCTCAAGCCTGCCGCGACATCCGCCTTTACACCCTTTTCCTCCAAAACTCTCAGCGCCGCCACACTCATCGTGACGATGGTCGGCTGAGTGTTCTCGGTTATCATAAGTGTTTCCGCGTCGCCGTTAAATATCATATCCTTAACGTCAAATCCGAGCGCCTCCGACGCTTCGTCAAAGGTCTTTGCCGCGCAGTCGAAATTATCCGCAAGCTCCTTGCCCATTCCGACCGCCTGCGCGCCCTGTCCGGCAAACATAAACGCTGTTTTACCCATATTATTCTACCTCCGACTTCTTCGCGATTGCCTCGAGTATCTCTTCCGTACCCTCGAAATAGCTCTTTATTATATCCGCGCAGCTCTCGATTTTCGTAACCATCGCCGCAGACTGTCCCGCCATAAGCGAGCCGGTTTTCGTGTCGCCCTCTTGGAAGGCGCGTCTTAAGCCGCCCACGCCGAGCTGCTCTATCTCGTCCTTTGACGCGCCTGCCTTTTCGAGTCTGTCATATTCCTTTGTAAGCGAATTTTTAAGTGCTCTTACCGGCGCGCCGTTTAAGCGTCCGGTTACAACCGCGTCGCGGTCTTTCGCCTTAATGACCGCCTGCTTATAATTCTCGTGCGCAATACATTCCTCGGAGCATATAAATCTCGTGCCGACCTGTATGCCCTCGGCGCCAAGCGCAAACGACGCTATCATACCGCGCTTGTCCGCTATGCCGCCCGCGGCGATTACGGGTATGCTTACCGCGTCAACGACCTGAGGAACAAGCACCATCGTCGTAAGCTCGCCTATGTGACCTCCGGATTCGGTACCCTCGGCAACGACGGCGTCCGCGCCGTCCTTTTCCATCTTTCTCGCCAAAGCGACAGATGATACCACGGGGCATATCTTTATGCCCGCCTCTTTAAGCGCCGGTATATATTTACCGGGGTTACCCGCGCCTGTTGCGATAACGGCAGGCTTTTCCTCTACTACCACCTGCATAATGTCCGCCGCAAACGGCGACATAAGCATTACGTTTACGCCGAAAGGCTTATCGGTAAGCTTTTTGCACTTTCTTATCTCCTCGCGGACAACATCCGCCGGCGCGCCGCCCGCGGCTACTATTCCCAATCCGCCCGCGTTCGACACCGCCGCCGCCAACTCCGCCGTGGCAACCCAAGCCATACCGCCCTGAATAACGGGATACTTAATTCCGAACAAATCACATATTCTTGCGCTCATTATATTTCCTCCTTTTTTTCGCTCAAGTCTATTTTTGTAAGACTGCTTTTGATTTCCTCAACTATATTTGTTTCAACCGCTTTTTTTGCCTGCTTTATTGCCGAAAATACAGCTTTCGCATCCGATGAGCCGTGACCCTTTATAACAGTGCTTCGCACGCCCAAAAGAGGCGCTCCGCCGTATTCCCTGTAATCAATAAGCTGCTTCAGCTCCTTTACGCCCGATGAAAGGCATAACGCGCCGATTTTTGTGACCGCGTTTTTAAGGAACATCCTTTTAAGCGATTTTCCGAGGAACGACCCCATACCCTCGACGGTTTTCAAAACCACATTTCCGACAAATCCGTCGCAGACCATAACGTCGGTCGTTCCGAGCATAACATCTCTGCCCTCGATATTTCCGTAAAAATTTATCGGAGCGCTTTTGAGCTTTGAGAACGTCTTTTTTGTAAGGTCGTCGCCCTTGCCCTCCTCCTCGCCGATGGACATAAGTCCGACGCTCGGCATTTCCACGGACATCACGTTTTTCATATAAATGCTTCCCATAACTGCGAACTGCACCAGATTTTCCGGCTTGCAGTTGGTATTCGCGCCCGCATCAAGCAGGAGCTTCGGGCCGTTCTCGGTCGGCAAAAGCGTCGCGAGCGCGGGCCGTAAAATACCGCGTATTCTGCCGACGATGAGAAGTCCCGCCGCGAGAAGCGGGCCGGTATTGCCCATCGCGCGCATCGCGTCGCCCTCTTTGTTCCTTAACATCCTCGCGGCAACCACAAGCGATGAGTTTTTCTTCGTTTTTACCGCCTTTACCGGCTCCTCGTGGTTGGTTATAACCTCGTCCGCGTTTACAATTTCCAACTTATCCTCAGGATATGTATAGCGCGACAGCTCGTTTTTCAGAACCTGCTCCTTACCCACAAGGACAATGTTTATTCCCAATTCTCTTGCCGCTCTCGCGCCCGCCTCTACGGGTGCCTGCGGAGCGTTATCGCCGCCCATTGCGTCTATAATAAGCTTCATAATCACTTAACCTCTGTTAATTATTGTTCGGCACGAGTAAACTGAATTTGCCTCTGAACACCTCGTTCATATTCGACTTTATAAAGACGTGAACGATATACTCGTTTTCCTTAACTCTTACGACCTTCGATTTTGCGAGCAGTCTGCTGCCCTTGTGAACCTCTTGAATATACTTCACGTTCGCCACCTTTACAAGCGCGGCTTTCGCGTCTATAACATCGAGCGCCAGGCTTTCGGCGAACGCGTAAAGGCTCTGGCTTTTAATGATTTCTGTGCCGTTAAATGTCATATTATCGTCGGTTTTCAAAACCGCGAGTCCGTCTTGATAGAGATTCAGGTCGAGCATTTCCGCCTTTTCGTTATTCATCTTGCCGCTCGCCGCTTTTTTTACCCTCTCGCGGTATTCGGCAATGCCAAGCTCCGCGCGGTCGATGCGAATCGTCGAAATGCTGACGTTGCACGCGGCGGCAAGGTCGTCATCCTTTAAAAAAGGGTTTTCCTCGAGCATTTGCAGCAAATACGCGTGACGCTCTTCTTTTTTCAATGCCGCACGTCCCAATCCCGACACCCCTTTCCGATAATAAATTAGTACCAGGTGTTAATTTATCCTTATAAGTTTTATTATATACTATCACGG
>JAJPXA010000069.1 GCA_021205715.1 Bacillota bacterium | reverse complement strand
TCGGCGCAGATGTCGAGTGGGACGGCGAGCGTCAAAGAGTTATAATTGAAACCGCCGCGGCTGAGGACGGTGCGGAAGCGTATATTTTCTACGCAAGCGCCGACGATTACTCGAAGATATACAGAGTAAACGCGGACGGCACGGAGCGAATTAAGATTTCCGACGCTTGCGCGGAAACGGTAGTATACAGCGGCGGATATTTGTATTACACGGATAATTACGGCGGTATTTACAGATGCGATGCCGGCGGCGAAAGCTGCGAGCGGCTTTTGGAAAGCGGCGCGCAGATATTGGGATTTTACGAGGACAGGCTCTATTGCGCCGACACCGAGAGCGGCGCGGTTTACGAGATAGGCGATGAGGTTAAGAATATCGCCTCGGGAACGGAAAACGCGGAGCTTCACGGCGGCTATATTTACTGTAACCGCGCCGGCGAGGCGTCGATGATTGCCCTGAACCTTGACACATATGCCGAAACGGCTGTGACTATGGGTGAAATAATGCTCGCGCCGTATAACTGCGTCTTTTACGGAAAATATATTTTGGTTCAGGACGACAGTCTTTATCACAATATCTACCGTTTTGACGCCGACGGCTCGAATAAAATGTATATAAACAGCGATAATTCGAGGATATGCCAAAATCAGTCCGCGGACGAGAATGTTCTGTTTGTAAACAATGACTGCGGTCAGGATATTTATTACGTTAACATAAACGGCAACGCTTACGGTGCGGGACTTGCCGCGGATTTGCCGGATGATGTGGTGTACTCGGATGTTCTCGCGCAAAGCGGTGATTTGGTATATTACAAAAATATGTATCGTATGGAGATATACCGAACGAGATTGGGTACGGATGAGGTGTTGTATGTCGGCTACGGCGACGGCTTGAGTATTTTCGGCGATAAGCTGTTTATCGATTACGAGGGCGTGTACATATCCGATTTGGACGGCGCGAATTTGTATCAAATATACCCGCGCGCCGCTGACGATATTACCGCGCTCGGTTCGCGCATATACGCTGTGGACAGGGAATACGGAAATATTATAAGCGCCGATTTCTCCGGCGCGTCGAGGTACATAACAAACGACCGCGTTTTGTCGTGGACGGTGAGCGAATAATTCAACATAAAGAGGGACGATGACATGATATCAAATATATTAACCGTTGCGGAGCAGGTTTTGATTTTATTTATACTTATAGGCGTGGGATTTTGCACGGCAAGGTTCAAAATTTTCAATAAAAGCTCAATCAAGCGTCTTACGGATTTTATGCTCTATATCGTGACGCCCGCGGTTATAATCAACTCATTTAACCGAAAATTGGATATGGATATGCTAAAGGGCTTGTGCGTCGTGTTTGTCGCGGCGATAGGCATACATTTGATAAATATTCTTATATCGCGAATTTTTATTCACGATAAATCCGAGGCTCGGGAAAAGGTTTTGCGTATGTCGGTCATATTCTCAAACTGCGGGTATATGTCGTTTCCGCTTCAGGAGGCTATTTTCGGCAGCGACGGCGTGTTTTACGGCGCGGCGTTTGTGGCGGTGTTCAATATTGTGCTTTGGACATACGGCGAGCAGACGATGAAGGGCGGCGGAATTTCGATAAAGAAAGCAATTTTAAACCCGGGCATAATCGGAACGGTTATAGGACTTGTGATATTTTTCGCGTCCGTGCCGCTTCCCAATGTTATATCGTCGCCGATATCAAGCCTTGCGGCGCTGAACACGCCGGTGGCGATGGTGATAGTCGGATTTCATCTGGCGTCGGCAAAGCTCAATGTAAAAGGCGCGAATGTGTGGCTGACGCTTGCTGTGCGGCATATAGTTTCACCGCTTATTCTCGTTTTTGCTATGATTGCTTTGGGATTTCGCAGCGAGCCGACGGTGGTATGCGCGGTAGCGGCGTCCGCGCCGATTGCCGCGGCGGTAACGATGTTTTCGAATAAGTATAACGCCGACACGCCGCTCGCTGCGTCAATGACGTCGATAAGCACACTGCTGTCGATTGTGACGATGCCGGTAATAGTAGGCGCGGCGCAGTATTTCTGCGCGTAGCGGGTGCTGTGGTTATGAGGTAAATTTGGGTTTATCGGACTAATTAGCATTAAGAAACATCGTGCATCCACATAACATTCTTTTTCTTGAAAAAGATTTAAAGGACTTCTTTTTCTGAAAAGAAGCAAAAGCACCAAAGGGTTGCCACCCTTTGGAAACCCGCTTGTTGTAAGATGTATGTTGGTGTTCTTGGTAATAGGCTCTTGCAAATGAAAAACCTCAGGGGTTTGGAAATACTGACGAAAAGATAAACGTACCTTATAGACAACAGCGTTTTTCAAAACCTCAAACAACCGTACCCGACGCGGCAGTCGGAATGTATAAAAACATCTGTTTTTATACATTCTCTCCTTTAGCTTGCGCAAGTGGGGTTGTGTTAATGTTCTCCAAATGCGAAACGATAGTTTCGCACGCAGGTCAAGGGGCGCTGCCCCTTGCGGAGCGCGAGGCAGAGCCTCGCATATATTACTCATCTAAACCCAAATTTAACCGCTAATACAAATATAATACAAAAGGATGATACTATGTTAGAACTTAAAAATATAACCTACCGCGCGGGCGGGAGGGATATTATAAACAATATCAACTTAAAAATCGATGAGAAATTCGTCGCGTTCACGGGTCCCAACGGCGGCGGAAAATCGACGCTTGCGAAGCTTATTTCGGGCATATACACGCCGACGGACGGCAAAATTTTCTTCGACGGTCGGGACATTACCGATATGAGCATAACCGACCGCGCGCGGTTGGGGATTAGCTACGCTTTCCAACAGCCGGTGCGGTTTAAGGGCATAACCGTAAAGGATTTGGTGTCCGTCGCGAGCGGCAAAAGCCTCAGCGTCGGCGAGGTATGCGACTACCTTTCGGAGGTCGGGCTTTGCGCACGCGATTATGTAAACCGCGAGATAAACGCGAGCCTTTCCGGCGGCGAGCTGAAGCGTATAGAGATAGCCACAATTCTGGCGCGCGGCACGGAGCTTTCGATATTCGACGAGCCGGAGGCGGGTATTGATTTGTGGAGCTTTAACAATCTGATAGCGGTGTTTGAAAAAATAAGCCGCGAGATTAACGGTTCAATCATCATAATTTCGCATCAGGAGCGGATTTTGAACATTGCCGACAGAATCATAGTCCTTTCCGAGGGACAGGTTAAAGACGACGGAACAAAGGATGAAATTTTACCCGGACTGTTGCGCCCTGCGGCGTGTCCGGCGCTTACAAATAAGACTTAACGGAGGTTATTATGGAGCTTGATAATATACAAAAGCATATGCTTGAGCAAATCGCGGGACTGCACGAGGTGCCGCAGGGCGCGTATAATCTGCGCTCGAACGGCGAGAGCATAGGACGAAGCGTTACGGAAAATATCGATATCGTGACCCGAAGCGACAATATGGGGATTGAAATTTATATAAAGCCGAACACGAAAAATGAGAGCGTGCATATCCCCGTAATCCTGTCGCAGAGCGGACTTGAGGATGTTGTGTACAACGATTTTCACATCGGCGAAAACGCGGATGTCGTAATCGTCGCGGGCTGCGGTATCCATAACGGCGGCAGTAAAAATTCACAGCACAACGGCATACACACGTTTTACGTCGGCAAGGGCGCGAGGGTGAAATACATCGAAAAGCATTACGGTATCGGCGACGGGGACGGCAAAAACATAATGAATCCGCAGACGATAATAAACATAGACGATGACGGATATATGGAAATGGATTCGCTTCAAATTAAGGGCGTGGACTCGACCTACAGAATTACGAAGGGCGTCTTGGGCGCGCGCGCTACGCTTATCGTAAGCGAGAAGATTTTGACGCACGGCTCGCAGTCGGCAACGACCGATTTCGACGCGCAGTTAAACGGTGCCGACTGCTCGGCGCATATCGTGTCGCGTTCCGTCGCGCGCGATAATTCCAAGCAGCTTTTTATATCGAATATCGAGGGCAACAGCCGATGCAGCGGTCACACGGAGTGCGACGCGATTTTGATGGACAACGGCACGGTTTCGGCGGAGCCGAAAATCACCGCCAACTGCCTTGACGCGTCGCTTATTCACGAGGCGGCGATAGGCAAAATCGCAGGCGAGCAGCTTATAAAGCTGATGACCCTGGGACTTAACGAAAAAGAGGCGGAGGACAGGATAATAAACGGATTTTTGCAGTAACGGGCGAAAAATTTATATAAAGTTAAAATAAATCAAGAAAACAGATTAAATTTAACACTTGCCAAAACCGCTCAATGTGGTAGAATAGTCATTGTAAAGATGAATATTGAAACGCGATGAAGAGGAGTAGTAGTAAGCGTATCGGAAACGAGAGAATTTGCGGTTGCTGCGAGCAAATCGAAGATTACTTACGAACTCGCCTCGGAGCCGCCGCCCGAAGGCTCGCTGTCCTCCGTTTTAACGGACGCGCGAAAGCTGTGTAGGCGCGGACGGAAGCCAACCGTAAAATACGGCAGGACATATAAGTGTCCGATGAGGTGCGCGGCGAAAATGCCGCGAAATAGAGTGGTACCGCACAAATTTGTGTCTCTATATGCCGAGGGAATCGGCGTATAGAGATTTTTTGTCCTCAAAAGGCGGGGGACAGTAAAACGGGGACACTAAACAGCGCGATTGGAGGATATGACTATGAAAAACATCGAAAAATATGAAAGACAGTATTTTATGCCGAAAAATCCGACTTACGATTGGGTGAAAAAGGACTATATCGACGCGCCGCCGATATGGTGCAGCGTGGATTTGCGCGACGGCAATCAGGCGCTTATCGAGCCGATGGGTTTGGAGGAAAAGATTGAGTTTTTTAAGCTCCTCACGGACATCGGCTTTAAGGAGATAGAGGTCGGTTTTCCGGCGGCGTCGGACACTGAGTATGAGTTTATGCGCGCGCTTATCGAGCGCGATATGATACCCGACGACGTTACGGTGCAGGTTTTGACGCAGGCGCGGGAGCATATTATAAAGCGCACGTTTGAGGCGGTAAAGGGCGCGCCGCACGCGGTTATCCATTTGTATAACTCCACCTCCGTCGCGCAGCGCGAGCAGGTGTTCGGGAAATCCAAGGAGGAGGTTAAGCAAATAGCCGTTGACGGCGCGAAGCTCCTGAAGCGCCTCGCAGATGAAACCGAGGGCAATTTCTCGTTTGAGTACAGCCCCGAGAGCTTCCCGGGAACGGAGGTCGAATACGCGCTCGAGGTGTGCAACGCGGTGCTTGACGTATGGCAGCCGACCGAGGACAATAAGGCGATAATCAACATCCCCACGACCGTGCAGATTGCTATGCCGCACGTTTTCGCGACGCAGGTCGAGTATATGCACAAGAATTTGAAATACAGAAACGCGGTAACGATAAGCGTGCATCCGCATAACGACCGCGGATGCGGAGTCGCGGACGCGGAGCTTGCGGTGCTTGCCGGCGCGGATAGGGTAGAGGGCACGCTGTTCGGCAACGGAGAGCGAACCGGCAACGTCGATATCGTGACGCTCGCGATGAATATGTACACGCACGGCGTCGACCCGAAGCTCGATTTTTCGAATATACGCGAAATACGCGCCTTGTACGAGCGCGTTACGAATATGCGCGTGTTCGAGCGCGCGCCTTACGCGGGCGATTTGGTGTTCACCGCCTTTTCAGGCTCGCATCAGGACGCTATCGCGAAGGGTATCGCGTGGTGGGAGGACGGCAAAAGCAACGGAAAATGGACGGTGCCGTATCTTCCGATCGACCCGACGGACATCGGCAGAGAGTACGAGTCGGACGTTATACGCATAAACAGTCAGTCCGGCAAGGGCGGCGTGGCGTATATTTTGAAGCAAAATTACGGCTTTTCGCTCCCGAACAAGATGAAGGCGAATGTCGGATATATGGTCAAGCGCATATCGGACAGGAAGCATAAGGAGCTGAAGCCGGAGGTTGTGTACCAAGTTTTCGTCGACAACTACATAAACAACCCGAAAATGTTCGAGATAAGCGAGTGCCATTTCAAGCAGGAGAACGGGATAACCGCGAACGTGACGATAGGCTATAACGGCGAGCAGCGGGTGGTGGAGCATAACGGCAACGGCAGACTCGACGCGGTAAGCAACGCGATAAAGCAGTGCTTCGGCATATCATACGAGCTTTCGGAGTACGAGGAGCATTCGCTCACGCGCGGGTCATCGTCAAAGGCGGTGGCGTATGTAGGCATCACGTACAACGAGGATATGTACTGGGGCGTCGGCACGGACGAGGACATAATAAAGGCGTCGGTGAACGCGCTTGTGTCGGCGGTGAACAAGCTGCCGGTGATTCTAAAAATAGAAGGCATACGCTTGAGGACTTATCAAAGGAATTTTACCTTTCGCCGCCGTATTTGTCGAAATATATAAAGGAAAATATTGGAAAAACATTTCAAGAGCTTGTGAAAAACGCGCGGATGAAAAAGGCAAAGACGATGTTAAAATATGGAAATATGTCCGTGGAAACAATCGCCGAGCAGGTGGGTTACCCGAACGTCGAGCATTTTAACAGGCTGTTCAAAAAGGAATACAATATCACACCTAAGGAGTTCAGGAACAAATAAAAAACAC
>JAJPXA010000231.1 GCA_021205715.1 Bacillota bacterium | reverse complement strand
CGATATCCCCGATGCCGTATCTCGACGACAGCTCCGCCCAATCGAAAAAGCTGTTCGAGGCAAGATGCAGCGCCGTTTTCACGCCGACCTCGTCCTCGGGAATTATCACATAATCCGCGCCTATTTTATCCAGTATTTTTTTGTGATTTTCATCCAGCGCCTTGCACAGCACACGCTTTACGCCCATTTCCTTTAGCAAAAGCGTTATAAGAATACTGTCGGAAAGGTTTTCGGTAATTCCCACGACGGCGCAGTCGTAATTCCTGACTCCCAGCTCCTTTAAAACCGCCTCGTCCTTTGCGTCCGCCGCCGCCGCGTAAGTCACAAACGGCGATATGTCGTTTACAAGCTCCTCGTTTATATCGACCGCCAAAACCTCATAGCCCATGGAAAAAAGCTGCGACGCGACAGTTCTTCCGAATCTTCCCAATCCTATTACAGCAAAAGTTTTCATATATCCTCCTTTGCGCTCTTATCCGACTATAAATCTTCCCTCGGGGTACTTTATCCTGCCCCGCGCCTTAAGACGCGTCATAAACACGACGCTCACTGTCATTATTCCTACTCTTCCGAAAAACATATAAATCATAAGCAGTATTTTTGTAAAAACAGACGCCGTTTCCGTTATACCGACCGTAAGTCCCACGGTACTGTAAGCGGACGCGACCTCATACACGGAATTTAACATCGGCGCGCCGTCCGCGTAAGAAACAAGCGCCGCTCCCGTAATTGTGAACATAAGCCACAGCGTAAAAATCGACATAGCGTGCAAAATCGCGCGGCGGTTTATGCTTCTTCCGAACACCGTAACATCGTCCCTCGAACGAAGCACGGAGCGCAGAGTCAAAATTATAAGCGCCGCCGTTCCGACCTTAATGCCGCCCGCCGTCGAGCCGGACGCCCCGCCTATCATCATAAGAACAACCCCCAGCGTTTTCGACAAATCCGTGAGATTATCCTGCGTTACGCTGTCAAACCCCGCTGTTCGCGTTGTGACCGACTGAAAAAACGATGACAAAATCTTTTGAAAACCGCTTTCCCCGCCCATTGTCGCGCCGTTGTTGTATTCAAGCGCGAAAAACAACAGTGTGCCGAATACGATAAGCGCCGCCGTCGTCACCAGTACGGTCTTTGAATACGCGGTAAGCCGTTTTAGAGATTTCTTCCTTATAATATCCTCCCATACCGCAAAACCCAAACCGCCCGTTATAATAAGCGCCGCGAGCGTCAAAAGAACAAGCGGATCGTTATAAAAAGCCGCCACGCTTCTTCCGTCGCCGATAATATCAAACCCCGCGTTGCAAAACGCCGACACAGAATGAAATATCCCGAACCATATCCCTTTTAAAACGCCGAATCTCGGTATAAACCGTATCATCAGCAAAAGCGCGCCCAAAAGCTCAGCCGCGCCGGTTATATAAAGAACGTGCTTCACCGTCTTTACGATGCCCGCAAGGCTTTCCTCGCCCATCGACTGCGCCAGCACTATCCTGCTGCTAAGACCGATCTGCCTGTCGGACACGAAAAACGCGAGCGCGAACACCGTGACAAATCCCAAACCTCCGAGCTGAATAAGCGCGAGAATCACAGCCTGTCCGAACAGGCTGAAATACGCGCCGACATTCACAAGCGAAAGCCCCGTGACACACGTCGCGGACGTCGCGATAAAAAGCGCCGTAAGAAACGGCGCGCCGTTCCCCGACCTTGTCGAAATCGGCAGTGTTAATATCAGCGCTCCGGCAAGTATCAAAGCCGCGAACCCGAACGCGATACGTCGGGCGGGATTTACTTTTTTCCTGAAAACCAATTGCCTGAGTATTATTATACTCACTCCTTTAAACGCGTTATCACCTTTTCCAGGTGTGCGGCGAGAACAATATCAATATCGGATAAAGCTCCAGCCTTCCGGCGAGCATATCAATCGACAAAACTATTTTTGAAAGCGCCGAGAATCCCGCGAAATTACCCGCAGGCCCTATCTCGCCCAAACCCGGGCCGACATTGCTTATCGCCGTAAGCACCGCGGTAGACGTAGTCGTAAAATCCTTATTGTCAAGGCTCACCAAAATCATCGACAGAGCGAACACTATCATATATATCACAAGATACGTCATAATCCCCTTAAGCACCGCCGCCTCAAGCTGCTTGCCGTCCGATTTAACCGAGAAAACGCTTCTGGGGCTCGCCGAATTTTTTATCGAGTTTCCCGCGATTTTTGCGAGTATCACAATACGTATAACCTTTATGCCGCCGCCGGTCGAGCCGGCACAGCCGCCGATAAACATAAGCATCAAAAGTATTATCTGCGACAGCATCGGCCAACGCGTAAAATCGGCGGTCGAATATCCGGTCGTGGTTATTATCGACGAAACCTGGAAAAACGAATGCCGAAACGTTTCCGAAAAGCTCTTGTATATCGGCAGCGTGTTGAACGTTATAATAAGCGTCGCCGCCGCAATGATAACCAAATACCATTTCAGCTCGTTATTCTCCTTGATAAGCGCGAGCTTCCGCGCCAAAATCAAATAAAACACCGTAAAATTCATACCGAACAAAATCATAAATATGCTTATGACATAGTCGATATACGCGCTGTCATAAAACGCTACAGAGCTGTTTTTTATGCCGAATCCGCCCGTACCCGCCGTGCCGAACGCGTGAACAAGACTGTCAAAAAGCGGCATACCGCCGAGCATCAAAAATATCGTTTCAAGCACGGTAAGCGCTATGTATATCCTGTATAAAATCCTGACCGTGAATTTCCACTTGCTCGCGAGCTTTCCGACCATAGGCCCCGGCATTTCCGCTCTCATCATATAGCTCGTCCTTGTGTCCTTGGACGAAAATATCGTCATAACGAAGACCAGAACGCCCATACCGCCGAGCCAATGAGTAAAGCTGCGCCAAAACAACAGGCTTTTCGGCATCGCCTCTATATCGAGAAGTATCGACGAACCGGTCGTCGTAAATCCCGACACCGTTTCAAAAAGGCAGTTTACAAACCCCGGTATCGCGCGGCTTATATAAAACGGAAGCGCTCCTATAAGCGAAATAATTATCCACGCCAAAGCGACTATAACCGACCCCTCGCGCGCGTACATACTTTTGTTTTTCGGCGGCTTAATATAAACCGCCGCGCCGAACAAAAGCGACACGGCTATCGGTATAACATACGAAAGCGTTATCCCCTCGCCGTAAAAAATCGACAGCAAAAGCGGTATAATCATCGTTGCGCCGACAGCCATAACAATACGGCATACGGAATAGATTATCATTTTATAATTCATTTTCTATCGATCCTTTTCAAGCGAGTATATCACGAAGCGAGGTCAAATGGTGAGTCGTCACCACCACAACCGTGTCCCCGACCTCAAGCGTGCTTGCGCCGTCGGGAAGAATGGTTTTTCCGCGCCGCGCTATCGCCGCTATTAAAACATTCTTTTTTATCTTCATCTCGGAAAGCGGAACAGACGTGAAATCCGATTGTTTGTTTACAACAAACTCCATCGCCTCAACCTTGTCGTTTACGATTCGGTAAAGCGTTATCATTTCCGTGTCTGCCGCGGATTTCATCGCCCGCGCATAGCGCATTATAATATTCGCCGTTATGTTTTTGGGCGTTACAATACTGTATTCGCCGGTGCTTTCCATAAGTCCCGCGAACGACACGCGGTTCACCTTTGTGACTATCTTATCGACATTGCGCGTTCCGGCGTACATCGATATTATCATATTTTCCTCGTCTATTCCGGTGAGGGTAACGATGGAATCGACGCTGTCTATCCCCTCCTCCTCCAAAACGTTTCTGTCCGAGCCGTCGCCGCAGACAATATCCGCCTTCGGAAGATACTCCGCAAGTTCCTGACACCTGTCTATATTCTGCTCGATAATTTTCACCTTTATACCGCTCTCGAGAAGCAGCTCCGCGAGATAAAACGAAATTCGTCCGCCGCCTATCAAAATAGACGTTCTGACCTTTTTCTTAATTATGCCTATCTCTCGCATAAACAGCGCTATATCGTGATGCGACGCTGTTATATGCAGCTTGTCGCCGCCTCTTATGATAAAATCGCCGTTGGGTATATACACCTCGCCGCCGCGCTGAACGGCGCAGATTAATATTTTTATCTTGAACCTTTTATAAATCTCATATATCGCCTTATCGCAAAGCGCGTTTTCCGCGTCGACGCTTATCTCGATAAGCTCGATACGCCCCTTTGCGAAGGTTTCCGTTTTTATCGCCTCCGGAAAACGCAGTATTCTCGATATTTCACCCGCCGTGCCGTACTCGGGATTTACAATCAGATCTATTCCCAGCGCAACGCGCATAAAATCGAGCTGCCTCGAATATTCCCTGTTGCGCACGCGCGCCACGCACCTCTCCGCGCCGAGCTTCTTCGCCATAACCGCGCAAAGCGCGTTAAACTCGTCGTTATCGGTAACGGAAATAAACAAATCCGTTTTTTGAATCCTCGCCGCTTCAAGCGTTTCGACATCGGTTCCGCTGCCGCATATGCACATCACGTCAAACTCGTCCTGAATTTTTTCGCACACCGCACTCTTAATATCGATAAGAACCACGTCATAGCCCTCGTTGTTGAAATCCTCTACCAGCTTGGCGCCGACCTTTCCGCCGCCTACCACAACTATGTTCATCTTTCCTCACGCTTCTCCCTGTTCATAAGCCGCAAAACCGCCTCTTTCGCGTTTCGACCGTTGTAAAGAATATTGTATGCCTCCTCGACTATCGGCATCTGCACATTATATTTTTTTGCAAGCTCATACGCCGCGCGGGCGGTGTTCACGCCCTCGACAACCATATGCACCGCTTTAAGCGTTTCGTCAAGGCTCTTGCCCTCGCCGAGCATAATTCCCGCGCGGCGGTTTCTTGAGTGCATACTCGTGCAGGTGACTATCAAATCACCCACGCCGCTTAATCCCATAAATGTCTTTTCATCCGCGCCCATCGCTTTGCCCAGCCGCGCAATCTCCGCAAGACCGCGCGTCATAAGCGCCGCCTTCGTGTTGTCGCCGTAACCCAAGCCGTCGCTTATTCCGGCGCACAGCGCGATAACGTTTTTAAGCGCGCCGCCAAGCTCCACGCCGATTATATCGGCGGATGTGTAAACGCGGAACATTTCGCTCATAAATATATCTTGTATAAATTTCGCCGTTTCGATATTCTCCGACGCGACGACATTCGTCGTCGGAAGACCGCGCGAAACCTCCTCCGCGTGAGAGGGACCGCTCATAACCGAAATATTCGCCTGCGGTATTTCCTCCTTGTAGACCTCGGAGAGCCGCAAAAGCGTGCTTTCCTCAAGTCCTTTGGAAATATTTAACATTTTCTGCCCCCGCTCCACATACGGCGCGAGCGTTTTCGCCGTAGAACGCGTAGCGGGCGACGGAGCGGCGGTCACTATCAAATCCGCGCCGTCAACGCACTCTTTCGTGTCGTGCGAGCAGACGATATTGTCCGGCAACTGCACGCCGGGCAAAAATTCCTTATTTTCCCTGTCGCGGTTGAGCCTGTCGGTTTCCTCTTGAATCCACGACCAAAGCCGCACGTCGTAACCCTTTTTCGCCAAAAGCACCGCTACAGCGGTTCCCCAGCCGCCCGAGCCTATCACAGCAATCTTCATATATGTTTCCTCTTTCCTCACTATATTTTATACCGCGTTCGGAACGCGTCCAAACGTGAAATTTTTTCCTATCGGCTTTTTTTTGCGCCGAGCTTGTTTTCCGTGCCCGCTATAAGCCGCTTTATATTCTCCTTATGCCTTACAATCAGCAAACCGCCTATAATAACGACGCACACAAGCTGTGTTATATTATAATTTCCCGTTACAACCGCCTTTACAATCTCGACTGTTATGTACGCCGCGCCGCCCAGAATTGAGCCGAGCGACACATAGCGCGTCAGCGCCATAACCGCGACCGCGCAAGCAGCCACGATAAGCCCGACCTTCCAATCAAGCACAAGCACAACGCCCAAGCTCGTAGCGACGCCCTTGCCGCCCTTAAATCCGAAATAAAGCGGAAAATTGTGTCCCAAAATCACGCACACTCCCGCGATGTACGGCAAATACGACATATCCGAAAACGACTGCGCCCCCTCCGCTTGCGCAAGACCCGCGCCAAGCGTATACAGCTCCGCCGCGCTCACGATAAATCCGGCTAAAATAACCACAACAACGCCCTTTAACACATCAAGCAAAAGCGTTATAACGCCCATTTTCTTGCCGTAGGTGCGGAGCATATTCGTAGCTCCCGCATTGCCCGACCCGCTCTCGCGTATGTCCTTGCCCCCAAGCAAGCGCGAAAGCAATATCGAAAAATTCACCGAGCCGATTAAGTACGATATAACGGCAACCGCAGCCGTGATTAAAATATTCATCCCCAAAATCCTCCGATTTTATATACGCTAAAATATAGGTTTGGTTTTAAACCTCCCCAAACTTAAAATTATTATACCTCAAAGAGTTTCATTTGTCAATTTTCATAACACGTTAAAATCCGCAAATCAAACATATTTTACATAAATTTCGCCCACCCTCTCGCTTTATCGGCAACCGCCGTTTGTTTTTTTAAAGCCTCGGCAAATTTTTCTTGTGTTTTACGATATTTTATGGTATATTATG
>JAJPXA010000203.1 GCA_021205715.1 Bacillota bacterium | reverse complement strand
GTTTATAAATATCTGCCTTCGGAGAAATATTGAAATATGGGACGTTTCGCCGAAAAGCGCCGGAGCAATGACGCTTAAAATTTCCAAAAGAGATTTCAAGCGCATTCGCAGCATACGCGGAAAATCAGAAGTTAAAATAAAAATACGCAAAAAACGCGGACTTTATAATTTTCTGAAACGCTATCGAAAGCGGTATATGTTCGCCGTGTGCGCCCTTTTATGCGTATGGGCGGTTTACGCCGTTTCACAGCATATCTGGTCGATAGAAATTAACGGCGTTAAAAATTCGGATATTAACACGCTCGCCGCGCAGCTCGCCGAAAACGGGGTTGTTATAGGCGCGAAAAAGAAGGATTTAAAAAGTGTCGGCGAAATAAAAAAGGATATTATCATACACAATAACGATATAGCATGGCTATGGATATATTTCGACGGCACAAAGGCGCGCGTCGAGGTATCGGAAACGCGCGTGCCGAGCGTCGAAACAGAAGAGGGCGAGCCGTGCGATATTACGGCGGTGCGCGAGGGCGTTATAAAGGACATTACCGTAAAAAGCGGCGAGGCGCAGGTTAAGCGCGGCGACGCGGCGGAAAAGGGCGATGTTTTAATATCCGGCAAGGTCGCGGTCTACCGCGAGGGCGATCCGGAGGAATATATGTATGTGCGCTCGCTCGGCACGGTCGAGGCGTACACCTCGCATACCGCCGAGCGCGAGGAAAAGCTGTATAACGAGGTAAGAGTACCGACAGGAAAATCAAAACGGTATTTCACGCTTGAAATATTCGGCAAGCAGTATAACCTCTACCGCGAAAAAAACGTCGAGTATGAGGATTACGATATACAAACGGAGTGTCACGAGCTGGTTCTGCCGATTTTTCAAAATATCGGCATAGCTCTGACAGTCGAAAAAAATTCGGAGGTCACGGCGGAGCGTTATCCCATTGACGAGGAAACCGCCGTTGCCGCGGCAAAGGATAAATTGGAGGAAGAAATCGCGAACGAGCTGACGCTTTTTGCCGAGCTGCAAAGCGAAAGCGTCGAATACGAAAAAACGGATGATGAAACAATAAAGGTAAGATGCACAATGGGTTTTACGGAAAACATTGGCGCGGAAGAAGAAATAAGGAGTGAATAACATTTGACAGTAAGACAAATAGGCATACCGCCGGAGATTGATATAGCGTCGCTTTTCGGCAGCTTTGACGAAAACGTTAAGTTTATCGAAAGGGCGCTCGGAGTCACGATAGGCGAACGGGACAACACATTAAAAATAACCGGCGAGGAGGACGCGGTCGAAAAAGCGTCGCAGGTTATACACCTTTTAATGCAGGTCTTGGAGCGCCGCGAGGCGATAGACACGCAAAAAGTGATGTACGCGATAACGATGGTGCAGGAAAACGGCGGATTTGATATACGTATGCTCGGCGAAGACTGCATAGCGGTAACCGTTAAAGGCAAGCCGATAAAAGCGAAAACAATGGGGCAGAAAAAATATGTCGACGCGATAGAGAAAAACACCGTTATTTTCGGCATAGGTCCCGCGGGAACGGGCAAAACGTATCTCGCCGTCGCAAAGGCGGTTACGGCGCTTAAAGCGAAAGAGGTAAACCGAATAATTCTGACGCGTCCGGCGGTTGAGGCGGGCGAAAAGCTCGGATTTTTGCCCGGCGATTTGCAGAATAAGGTTGACCCGTATTTAAGACCGCTCTACGACGGACTTTATGAAATGCTCGGCGGCGAGGGCTTTCTGCGGTATCAGGAAAAGGGCGTTATAGAGGTCGCGCCGCTCGCGTATATGCGCGGACGCACGCTCGACAACGCGTTTATAATTCTCGACGAGGCGCAGAATACCACATCGGAGCAGATGAAGATGTTCCTGACGCGAATAGGCTACGGCTCAAAGGCGATAGTGACCGGCGACGTCACGCAGATAGATCTCCCGGGCGACAAACGCTCGGGTCTTAAAGAGGCGGAGCGCATATTAAAGAACGTCGACGACATCGCGATATGCCGCTTTACCGAAAAGGACGTTGTGCGCCATCCGCTGGTGCAGGAGATAATAAAGGCTTACGCGAAATACGACGAGGAAAGGGCAAAGAAAAGAGAAAATGGTAAAGCTAATAACAGAAGATGAACAGGATAAGATAGATGTAACGGATGAAACGCTCGAGCTTGTAAAAACCGTCTGCGAGGCGGTCTTGCGCGAGGAGGAATGTGACTTTGACGCGGAGATAAGCGTCACGTTTACCGATAACGAGAAAATACGCGTTTTGAACCGCGAATACCGCGGTATCGACCGCGCGACGGATGTGCTGTCGTTCCCGATGCTGGAATTTGACGGGGACGAAGCCGATGCCTGCTATGACTGCGACGGAGATTACGTAATGCTCGGCGATATAGTTTTGTCGCTCGAGCGCGCGAAAGAGCAAGCGGAGGAATACGGTCATTCCCTGCGGCGCGAAACAGCGTTTTTGACCGCCCACTCTATGCTCCACCTCTTGGGTTACGACCACGTGGACGACGAGGCGGGCGAAAAAATAATGATTGAAAAGCAGAACAAGGTTTTAAACAGCCTGAATATTACAAGAGATAATTAAATTAACAGAGGTAGCATAATGGAAAATAATTTTAAATCCGGCTTTGTGTCCATAATCGGTATGCCGAACGTCGGAAAATCAACGCTTTTGAATAAAATAATCGGGCAAAAAATCGCGATTGTGTCAAGCAAGCCGCAGACAACGAGAAATAAAATACTCGCGGTGTACACCACCGATAAGGAGCAGATAATATTCACCGACACCCCGGGAATACACAAGCCGAAAAATAAGCTCGGCGAATATATGGTAAACGCGGCGGCGGAAAGTATGGAGGACACGGACGCCGTCGTATTTGTGACGGACGCGGAAAAGGGCTTTCGCGACGCGGAAAAGGCGATAATCGAAAGCATCGGCAAAATCCCTGCGGTGCTTGTAATCAACAAGATAGACCGCGTGAAAAAAGAGGAGCTTCTGCCGCTTATTTCAAAATACACGGAGCTTTGCGATTTTGCTGCGGTTGTTCCGATAAGCGCCAAGCACGGCGACGGCATAAGCGCGCTTATCGACGAGATAGAAAAATTTCTCATCGAAGGCCCCGCGTTTTACGACGAGGACACCGTAACCGACCAGCCGGAGCGTCAGCTTGCCGCCGAGATTATACGCGAAAAAATGCTTTGGCTTTTGGATAAGGAAATACCGCACGGCATCGCCATATCGATAGAGAAGGTCAAGGAAAAGGAGAAAAACACGGAAATCCACGCGGTAATATATTGTGAAAAGGACTCGCATAAGGGAATAATTCTCGGCAAGGGCGGCGAGATGATAAAAAAAATCGGCACAATGGCGCGCGAGGACATAGAAAAAATGCTCGACAAAAAGGTGTACCTCGAGCTTTGGGTAAAGGTAAAGCCGAACTGGAGAAACAGCGATTTTATGATGAAAAATTTCGGATATTCAAACGAATAATATTAAGCTGCCGCGCGGCTTTTGCCGCATAAGCAATAAGTGTCAGTATAACCGTCGAAAAATGAAATAAACTATCAGATATAAGACGCGGATTGTTTTTCGGAGGTAACGGGAATGGAAATTAAGACTATTTTATGGAAAGCGTTTATGTACACCGGTAATATTGAAACATATCTTTTGTATAAGGGCGCCGATACCGATGCGAATATCTATGAGAAGAACGGGAAAGAGGAGCTTGTATGGCAAACATCAAAGCCAGAGGCATTATCATAAAACAATCGAATTACGGTGACGGTCACAGGCTCTTGAGCATTTTTGCCGAGGACTGCGGAATTATAAAGGCGGTAAGCTACGGCGCGCTGAAGTCAAAAACAAGCATAAGCGCGTCAAGTCAATTTTTGTGCTACGGCGATTTCAACCTGTATCAGGGTACAAAGCATTTGTTAAGCGTGAACGGCTGCGAGCCGATAGACGCGTTCTATCCGATTTCGGAGGATATAAAAAAGCTGTCGCTCGCCGCGTATATGTCCGATATTACCTACGGAATATTGGGCGAGCGCAACGCGGATAACGATATACTGCGGCTGTACTTAAACTCGGTCTACGCTTTGGCGTACCGCGGCGAGCCGCCGGACAAAGTCAAAACCGTATATGAGCTGAAGCTGATGGCGCTGGGCGGCTACGCGCCAAAAACCGACGCGTGCGTCGCCTGCGGCAATGCGGATATTGCCGCGTTTGATTTTGAAAAGGGCGGCGCGGTATGCACCGAGTGCACGAGCGCGGGCGCGGCTAAGATAAACGATGCCGTCCGCGCGGCGATAAGCCGCATAGTCAGCGCGGATGTGAAGAAAATGCTTTCATTTAACGCAAACAAAGAGCTTTTGGACTATTTGAACAAAATATCCGAAAAATATGTAAGCGTGCAGCTCGACAGCCGTTTTAAGAGCTTGGAATATTACAATTCAATGCCAATGTCATAAATGAATATAATATTCGCCGCGTATTTGGGCAATTTACATAAAATATCGAAAAAAACAAAAAAAATGCTTGCAATTCATCCCGCTATAATGTATAATAGTACGGTATGATAGATTAAATATTGTGGAGGTGTAATTGCAAATGCCAAATATCAAGTCGGCAAAAAAGCGCGTAAAGGTTATAGAAAAGAAAACCGCTATCAATCTCGCGCATAAAACCGCTTTAAAGACAGCTATTAAAAAGTTTGAAGAAGCGGCGGCTAACGGCGATAAGGAAAACGCTAAGATTTTGTTCAGCGAAGCGTCGAAAAAGCTCGACCAGGGCGTTGGTCAGGGTATAATTCATAAGAATAACGCGGCGAGAAAAAAATCACAGTTAGCATTAAAGCTTGCAAAGCTTGCGTAAATTTGCGGTAAACGGAGGTTGTTTATAACACACCTCCGTTTTTTGTGCCCAAACTTAAACACGTTTTTATCCTAAATTTTTTCGCTCAATGTGTTACCCGTGATTAAATTATGCCGCCGCAAAATTAAGCGCATAAAAACAGCGCGGCGGCTGTGAAAGCTGCTGCGCTGTAAAATTTTAATTTTCAAAAGTCACATCATTTTCTCGACTATTTTATATATACTGCTATCCCCTATTATTCCGCTTCGATAAACCGCGCCAGCATTGCCGCTGTTTCGGCTCTTGTTGCGCCGGACTGTGGGGATAATGTGTTATCTTCCTTGCCGGCGATTAAGCCGGTGCCTACCGCCCACTGCATCGCGGTTACGGCATAGCCGCTTACCGCGTCGGCGTCGGTGTAGGCTGTGATGTCGCCTGACGCGCTTGTGTCATAGCCCTTATAGCCTGCGTAGCGGTACAATATTGCCGCAGTTTGTTCGCGGGTTATGGTGTCATCCGCACCGAACTTGCCGTTATCGTAGCCGTTTACTATGCCGTTTTCGGCTGCCCACGCTACCGCGTCGGCATACCATGCACCGCTTACTACGTCCGTGAAGTCGGACGCACTGTTTGCTGTCGGCTCGCCCTCTAAGCGGTACAATATGGTCACAATCATTCCGCGCGTTGTCGCGGTGTTCGGCTCAAATGTGGTGTCGGAAATACCGTTCATTAAGCCGTTTTCCAAAGCGTAGTCGATATACTCGTGATACCACAGCGACGTGTCAACATCGGTGAATTTCTCGCTCGGGCATACGTGAGTGCCGCTTGACGTGCCGTCACCGTCCGCGTCGCCGTCCGACGATTCGTCGGATTCCGTAAATGTCGCGCTTATGCTTACCGCAGTCGCGGGCATTACGAACGCGTATGTGCCGTCGTCGTTGGTTGTTACCTCAACCTCGTTGCCGTCCTCGTCGGTTACCGTCACGGTTTCAACCACGTAACCCTCGTCGGGGGTCACGGTAACTGTTACCGTATCGCCCGCCTCGGCGGTCGACGTGTCGGCGCTGATCGCGCCGTCAGATACGGCTGCCGTTGTCACGTTTGACGTTGACGAGCTGTCGCTCGACGTATCCGTTACATCCGTCGTGTCACTTGACGAGCTGCCGCTGCTTGAACCGCCGCCGGAGCTTGCGGTGTAGACCTTGACGGACACCGTCGCTTCAACCGTGCCGTATGCCGCCTCATCGGCGGTAAATACCGCCGTGCGCTCGAATGTACCTGTCGAGGACATCGTTTCCGTGCCGTCTGCCCACGCCCATGAGCCGCTGACTTCCTCGCCGTCGGCGGTGACAACGCCGCCGCTCAAGGTCGACGCTGAAAGCGTCTTGCCTTTCTTTATCTTCGAGGCTGTCGGCGCTTCCTCAACCGTCAGCGTCAGCGTTGACGGCTCATCCGGCTCATCCGGTTCATCCGGCTCCGAAGCCTCCGTTACGGTTATCTCAACCTCAACCGTTACATCCTCGTAATTCGCGTCACCCGTCGAATATGTCGCTTTAAACGTGTTCGTTCCGACTTCGCCGACGCTCGTTGACGGGTCAACCCACGTCCAGCCGTTCGGCAAATCAACATCTGCCAACGTCTGACCGTAGGTCGCGGTTAAACCGCTCGGAACCGTATATGTCGGCTCCGCTTTTTCAACCGTCACGGTCAAGGTTTCCGTTACATCCTTATAATTCTTATCACCGGTCGAATACGTCGCCGAAAATTCGTTATCGCCTGCATTTCCGACAGT
>JAJPXA010000147.1 GCA_021205715.1 Bacillota bacterium | reverse complement strand
AATGAAACCTACAAAAGCATATCGGAAAAAACGGGAATCCCACAGACAACCGTAGAAAAATTATTTTGCGGAAGAACCAAGGAACCGAAGCTGAACACAATCAAAGAAGTCGTTCACTGCCTCGGCTATACCCTTGATGATTTAGTCGGAGAACCAAAAAACCAAGAAGCCGACATCATCTTAACCGAAGACGAAAGAAATCTCGTCCTTGCCTACCGCGTACATCCCGAAATGCAAGCCGCCGTAAATAAAATGCTTGACATATCCCCGGACAAAAGCAAAATAATAGCCGATGATATAATCAGCGAATTAAAGCAAGCAGCCACCATACAGTCTATAAAATCCGATTTATCCTCCCGATAAATGGATTTATATATAATTTTATAATTTATTACATATGAAAAAGGATGATAAAAATGTTCAGTTTTGATTATTACAAAACACTGGGGTTAAAATATCCTTCTTCGCAGGAGGAAATTAAAAAGGCGTACCATAAACTTGCAAAATCCGAACATCCTGATAAAGGCGGCAGCGAGGAAAAAATGAAGCGCATCAATTTGGCGTATACTGTTTTAAGTAATGAAACTACTAAAGCTCAATATGATGATTGGTATATAAAAACAGTTCTTGATGATATTCATTCATCACATAGCAATACGTCTTACGAGCCTGTTTACGAGCGCAAAGAAAAAACACTCGTAAATATGCACCTTATAACAATAGAGCAAAATGTCATTCAACAAACCGTTGACCCAACCGCGCTTCCGTTTGATTATAAAAAATATCTTTCAGACAATGAATTATATGCTTATGAAAAACGAGAAGGAAGCCATATATCTACTGTTATTACATACAAATATGAATGGTACACAATCCTATCACAAATTTATCCCACAAACAAAACATACACATATGGCACCTCTATAAATGACAATCAAAACAATAAAAAAAGACCCGGATGCGGATTTTTTTCTGTTATGTTTCTTGTGGCACTTGTTGTTGTAAGCGTAGCATCGCACTATTATAATCATCCGAGTACGAGTACTACCTACACAACTCCGGCTCCCGCAGCAACCCGAACACCCACGCCGGCAACTCCGACACCATATGTACCTCCCGAACAGCCGCTTCCCGATAACGGATATGTTTTTAAATATCCCGCGCACGAATGTGTGGCTCCTTTAACAATAGAAACAAACGAAGACAGCTATTTGAATTATTATATTTATCTCCAATATTGCGGAGAGTCGCAGGACTACGATATTAGTTTCTTCGTCCGCGCAGGCTGCACCGTTGACATAGACGTTCCCATAGGAACCTATAAACTATATTATTGCACGGGGTACACGTGGTATGGTACAGATTATAAATTCGGCTCAGGCACCGCATATTCAACATCGGATGATTTATTGGAGTTCTATTATGACGATTATTCCGTATGGGGACACACCATAACTCTATATCCCGTAACAGGTGGAAACTTTGACACGGAATATATTAACGAAAACGAATTCCCGGATTAGGCAGAACCGATGCATACGACTGGTGCGGAAATTAAATCTAAGAAAGGACTGATACAAATGCCTGATTTACCGTATACTATAGACGACATCCGCCGCCTGTATCTAAGCAAAAAATATGTTTTTCGTGAGCATATGCTTGATATGATGGCGGAACGCAATATTTCACATTCCGAAATATCGCAAACCGTTCAACACGGCGAAATTATCGAGAAATATCCGGATGATAAGCCGTTCCCGAGCTGCTTGGTTATCGGCTTCACCATAGGCGAAAGACCCATTCATATTGTATGCAGCGTTGACACCGAATCGGAACGGCTGTATATGATAACAACATATGAACCCGACAAAGCAAAATGGACACACAATTTCAAAGAACGTATAAGGGAGGGATTGTTATGAAATGTATTATGTGCGGAAACGACGCGAAAAAGACCGTAAAGAAATATATCCGAGATTTCGGTGATTTTGTGCTTATCGTCAAAAATGTGCCGTGCTATAAATGCGACTGCGGCGAAGTCTACTACGACGCGGCAACGGTTGACCGGCTTGAAAAAATCGAAAACGCCGTAAAATCACTCACCGCCGACGAGGTGGTTATAGTAAAATACGAAAACCTCGCCGCCTGAAAGGAAGATTTATAATGAAATGTATGTTTTGTAAAGGTGAAACCGTTGACGAATACACAAATTACATCGCCGACCTCGGCGAGTGCATTATTGTTATTCGCAACGTCCCGACGCAGGTATGCGCCCAATGCGGCGAAAAATCCTACTCCTACCGTGTGTCCGTAAGGGTGCAGGAAATTATAAACCAAGTCCGCCGCATAGTTTCCGGCATAGCCGAAGTAACCTACACCGAAGCCGCGTAAAAGGAGGCTCACAATGACCTACAAAAATTCCGTCGCGGTCTATCTGCGCAAAAGCCGACAAGACCCGGACGATGAAAGCATTGAAGAAACTCTTGCCCGTCACGAGGGTATTTTGATGGAAACCGCGAAGCGGCAAAACCTAATCGTGACCGCCGTGTATAAGGAAGTCGTTTCCGGCGACGGTCTTTTCACCCGCCCCGAAATGGTTCGGCTTTTGCAGGATATAGAAAACGACAAATTTACCGCCGTTCTTTGCGTCGCAATCGACCGCCTCGGTCGTTCATCGCAAAAGGACGGCGGAATTATTCTCGAAACCTTTCAGGAGCATAATGTCTTTATTATAACCCCGCAGAAAACCTACGACCTGTCCGACGAAATCGACGAACAGTCCGTTGAAATGCAGTCCTTTTTGGCGCGCCAGGAATTGAAAAGCATTAAGCGCCGCCTCCAAGCCGGAACCCGCGCGAGCGTCGCCGACGGATACCACATCTGCGAGCCGCCCTACGGCTACCGCCGCGCCTATGTCGATAAACACCCGACTCTCGAAATTTACGAGGACGAGGCAAAGGTTATCCGTATGGTTTTCGATATGTACGTAAATCAGGGACTCGGCTCTCAGCTCATCGCCGATACCCTTAATTCAATGGGCTATAAACCCCGCAAAAACGACCGCTTTTCCCGTACAACAATTCGCTTTTATCTCCAAAATCCGACCTATGCCGGCAAAATAGTGTGGAATCGCCGCAGGCATATAAAAAAGAAACTGCCTACCGATAAGCATAAAACCGTTCCAAACTCGGAGGATAAGTGGATAGTCGCCGACGGCATCCACAAGGCTATTATTCCGCAGGAATTGTTCGATGCCGCGCAGGAAATTCGCTTAACCCGCACCCACCCGCCGTCCTTCACCGGCGAACTGAAAAATCCTTTCGCGGGACTTATATATTGCAAAAACTGCGGCTTCGCAATGCAAAGGCAATTTTCCAAAAAAAGCGGCGACCGAATGCTATGCGCGACTAAAGGCTGTAACCGAAGCGTCGGCACGAAATACATAGAGGATTACGTTTTGAACAGCATTCGTCAAACCCTTAAAGACTGCACCTCCGCAGTCGAAAATAATGTGCAGTCCGAAACACAAAAACAAGCGGAAATGATACGAACAAATATAAAAGACATCAAAAAGGAGCTTACCTCCCTGAATAACCAAAAATCCACCCTCCACGATTTATTGGAAAAAGGCGTCTACGACATCCCCACATTCTTGGAACGCGGCAATATCTTAAACGACAAGCTCCAATCCGCCGAAAAAATCCTAAAGGAAAAGCAAGAGCAGCTAACCGACATAGAAACCGCCCCGCCGATAAAAGAAGCAATCCCCATAATGGAACAATTATTGACCGAATACGAAACCCTTTCCCCCTACGAAAAAAACACCCTATATAAACGCCTCTTCAAACGCCTAACCTATACCCGCACAAAAACCCAAAAAAACAACACCTTCACCCTAAACATCGAGTGGAGATATATTTTATAACAAAAAATATATAGCTTGCATAGTGTTGTGATAAGGATTGCTTGGAAAACATAAGGGTGTATCTCACACAGCCGAGCCAGGCGATTGTCGACAACGCGATTAACGTAAAATGTACAAAGGCGGAAATCATATGGGTGTTTTCGGATGTTGAACCGGTGCCGTTTAATCGGGGGTATTACTCGATTGATTTAAAGTATTTCTTCCGCGTAAGACTCGCGGTATTTACCGGAGCGGCGCGCCCAACGGAAATTGAGGGACTCGCGACTTTCGATAAAAAGGTTATACTTTTCGGTTCGGAGGGAACGGCGAAAATTTTTGAGTCACGGTTTACCGAAAACGCATTTGACTCGCAGATGTGGAAAAAAACAAATATGCCCCACGCGGTAGTTGAGGTAGTCGACCCTATCGCGCTGGGCGCGAAGCTGGCGGATATTAAGGATAAGTGCTGTTGCTGCTGCGACGACGATTTTGATTTGGCGTCGCTCCCCGGCTCCGTTGCAAGCGTGTTTGACGGATGTCTTGTTGCCAACGGCGGCGCGAAGAGGGTGTTCGTTTCCATAGGAATATTCTCCATAATCAAATTGGAGCGCCACGTACAGCTCCTGATACCCTCCTACGACTTCTGCATCCCCAAAAAAGAATGCGTAGGCGCAACCGCCCCTACCCCAAATAGACCATGGTGGTTTTTGGAAATATCGGCGGTTTTGTTGACGGCGGTATTTCGGGAAATTGCCCTTGCTGTAGCTTAGAAAAAAGGTGAATAGGCAGATTTAATCGTCAAAGATAAAATTTTTACTTGTACAAATCATACGACAAAAACTGTCATAGACAGCGAAGTGTAAAGGTTGTATAATAGTGCTATAATTGACAAAGGAGCGTGTTCATTATGAATATCTGTACTTATGAACCTAATTCGGAATATCAAGCAAAGACCTATTACGATTATGAAAAGCAATCAGGCTCACGGCATAACAGAAAATGTATTAACGGAAAAATTACAGGCTGTGGCAAATGTGTCGCATATTGCGAGTATGTCGGTCATCCCGGATTCTTGACCGGCGAGCTTCGATTTGAGCGTAATTGTATAGACAAAGGGTGTAATTATTACGTAGAAAAACCTAAACGAACTTCAAAAGCAATTCCCCAAAAAACTAATGATACAGAAATCATAAACGCCGCCAATGATTATATCGGTAAATTTGAGGGAATGAAATTTATAAAAGCCGCGATGCGCGGCGGAGAGTACATCCTACAGTACATAACCATTTCCGACTGTTATCCGGTTAAACAAATTGAAAATGAAATTGCCGACTTGCTCGGTATGAGAATACGATTAAACCGATTAAACTATAACTTCGATATATGCGCGGCGTTAATTCTTGCCGATTAAGGAGAAATACGAATATGAGCGAAAAAAATATATAAACGAATTCCGTTGGTAACTACGGGGTACTGCAATATATGTAAAAATATATTTGAAAACCGATCGGCAAGTATTTATGTCTATTCGGCATATGATTATAAGCAAACAACCGATAAGCTTCTTTATTGTCCAAATTGCAAATATTTTCGTGGAAACAGCGAAGTTTTTCAAAGAATTCGCAAGCATAACAAAGGCTATCGTGAAATTAGCTTTATAGTGAATTTGGAAAACACCGTAGATGAGATAAAAATCGGTGCAAGCATTTGCCCTCAAAGTCATTCTGGTATAATAAAAAAAGATCAAAAGCTACTGAAAGAACCTTATAAGGGCTTTAAAAGGCATATGTTATGTACACCGCGAAAAAATCAAACCATTTATATTTCCAATATAAGTTCATGTGATTGTCCGATATGCGGAAAAAGCTTGACAGAGAATGATGTTGAAATACCGGTTTCAAGGAAATTCGGAATATATTACAAAGGAAAATCCTGCGGAAATCATTTCTTTGTATCCGATTATCAGAAAATATTAGATATACTTAAAGACAATTCGTTCGCTTCTAACATAAAAGTAGGCTATTACCTCGAACATTACAAGGAAGCGGCTGAAGCGTTTAAAAATGATTCGTGTGCATCATTGCTTATCTCTTTGATGGATATTAAAAGCGGAAATGATAAGATTCTTCTGATAGGCTATTATCGGAATTATCCGAAAAATATAAGCGATGATATTCGGGTTATGCCTTATAATGATTGCGCCTCCGGCAAAATAACGCGAGAATTATTAGCTCAAATAATTTTCCATGAGAAGAAGTACATAATCTTTGAAGATAAGGAGTACAAGGTTTGCAATATCCAAGACAAGAACTTTTCGAATAACGCACGATTGGACTGTATAGTACAGAAACTGCCTATAGTTAAAAGCTATAAATCCTTTAAAGGAAAGGATACTGTTGAAGATGCCGATGTTCTCATATATTCTCCAAAAACAAAAAGATATGAAATCGCCCATGCGAAATACGATGAGTCTAATTCGGAATACTTCACTGATTCTACGAGCTATAAGCTTTTCTGTGAGAGATACGGGAAACCGCCGGTGGACATTATTCCAAAAAGAAAAAACGGTGACAGAGTCGGATACTCAGATTACAATGTGGAATCTATGCTGTATGTATTCGGATATAACGCAAGCCAAAAGGACAATCTAAGCGACGTAGAGCGTCATGAGATATTATCGTATATTATAGATTTAAATCTTATGAAAAGAGAAAGAATAATGGATTTCATCAGTTGGCTTATATCAATGAGGGCAACACGTTGGGCTTTTGAAAATGCTATTGATAAATGGGAAAATGATTTGGCTTTCTTATATGACTATAAA
>JAJPXA010000241.1 GCA_021205715.1 Bacillota bacterium | reverse complement strand
TCCGTTATTGTTTATCATCGTATTTAAGTTCCTGCCGCTCCTGGGTTTATCCATAGCGTTTATGGATTATAATCCCGTGCAGGGATTTACCGGATCGGAATTTGTGGGTCTGGACGTGTTTAAGGAAATTTTCTCGTCGCCTGTTTTCTATAAGGCGCTGAGAAACACGCTTATCCTTAACGTGCTGGATCTTGTATGCGGATTCCCGATGCCTATAATTTTGGCTATAATGCTTAATGAGATAACCTGCAAATGGTACAAGAAGCTGACGCAGACGCTTCTTTATCTGCCGCACTTTCTTTCCTGGGTTATTATCGCGGGTATAGCGTATCAGCTTTTCTCGCCGTCGACCGGTATTGTGAATATCATTATCGGACAGCTGACGGGTCAGGACGGCAGCGCGCTTATTCCGTTCCTTACGGAAAAATGGCATTGGGCGATTATGTACATACTTCTCGGCGTATGGCAGGGAATGGGATGGGGTACCATTATTTACCTCGCCGCGATAACCGGCATCAACTCCGACCTTTATGAGGCGGCGGCGATTGACGGCGCGGGACGCTGGGGTAAAATTTGGCACGTAACTCTTCCCGGAATTAAGCCGACCATTGTCGTAATGCTTATTATGGCTTTGGGCAGACTTATGGGCTCGAACTTCGAGCGCGTGAATGTTTTGTCAAACACGAACGTAACGGATTTTTCCGAGGTTCTTGCGACTTATATTTACCGAATAGGTTTGAAAAGCAACAAGTTCAATATTTCGACGGCTGTCGGTTTGTTCCAGTCGCTTGTCGGACTCGTGCTTGTTCTTCTTTCGGATAAAGCCGCGAAGGCTTTGGGCGAAGGCGGATTGGTGTAAGGAGGCGGTATAAATGGCAAATAAAATCAAAACAAGCCTCGGCAGCAAGATTGTCGATGTGCTTATATACATATTTATAGCTCTTATGTCGCTTTTGTGCATAATACCGTTTTTCCACGTTATATCGGTATCCATAAGCAGCGACAGCGCGGTTTTAAGTAATCAGGTATGGTTTTTGCCGCACGATATTACGTTTGATTCGTATAAGCTCGTTCTCGGCGATGCGTCGATGATACGCTCATTCGTTTTCACGGTGGTAATAACGGTTTTGTTCACGCTTCTCGGTCTGGCGCTTACGATATGCTCGGCATACGCGCTTTCGAGAAGGAGGATGAAGGGCAGAAGCGCGATAAATATTATGTTTATCATAACGATGTATTTCGGCGCGGGTCTTATCCCGGATTACTTGCTGATGGACTATTTGAACCTTTTGGATACCGCCGCGGTGCTTATTTTGCCGCTTGCGATATCGGCGTATAATATGATAATTCTGAGGACGGCGATGGCGGCGATACCCGACTCTCTTGAGGAGGCGGCGGAGCTTGACGGCTGCGGCGATTTCAGAATATTGGTTCAGATTATGCTGCCGCTGGTTGTTCCGACGCTTGCGACATTGGCGTTGTTCTACGCGGTAGGACGCTGGAATTCATATTCGGATGCTTTGTACTATATTCAATCGCCGGAATTAAAGCCGCTTCAGCTGAAGCTCTATGAGCTTGTGGCGGCAGCCGCGGACAGCAGCGCGCTTGAGGGCGACGGAGGCAGCGCTTCTCAGGTTCAGGAGGTTGTGCAGTCGGCGACGATAATGTTTGCAACAATTCCTATCATAATTGTATACCCGTTCCTTCAAAAGTATTTTGTGTCGGGTGTTATGGTGGGCGCAATAAAAGAATAATAAAATTAAAGGAGGATTTTCTATATGAAATTCAAAAAGGCGATTTCACTGTTTTTGGCTGCATCCGCTGTTTCGGCGGCAGCCGCGGGTCTTTCGAGCTGCGGAAGCTCGACGTCGATAGATTATGACGCTATTATGGCAATCGAGGATCCGGAAAATTACGTTTACGAGGAGAATATAACAATCAGAATCCCCGTATACGACAGAGCGCAGACGGGTCAGGCGGATGTTGCCGACAACTATTGGACGCAGTATGTTCAGGAAAACTTCGGTGACAAGCATAATATAACGGTTGAATTTATAGCTATTTCAAGAACGGATGAGGTTACGAAGATTAATCAGCTTATGGCGGGAAAGAAATCACGCCAGCCGGATATTATTTTCCACTATGACTATCCGCAGATTATAACCTACGCGAAGTCGGGTATGTTCCAGACATTGGACGACGCGATGATTCAGAAATTCGCTCCGACGTATTATGAGGCGACGAAGGATTTGGATCAATATACATACGTGAACGGCGAAAAGACGTTCCTTGCGGCGACGCGTCCGCGCGCGTACAACTCAATTACCGTTATAAGAGCGGATTGGCTCAGGGAAAACGGATATGATGTTCCCGAGGACATCGTGAATTGGACGGTGACGGAGGACGAGTATTACGATATGCTGAAGTCGTTCAACGACAACAAGAATGGCGGCCCGAATACGGTTGCTATGGAGCTTTCGCTTCCGAACGCGAATTTTGGCAACTACGCTTACAGAAATTATCCCATATCGGCTCATGACTGGGCATTGTATTCCGACCTTTCGGTTTGCTCGCTTCCGTGGGAGCCGACATATGACCAGATTAAGTATAACAACAACCTTGTGCAGATGGGTCTTGCAAGCCCCGAGTGGTATCTCGATACCGACGGCTCGACGGCTAAGTCGAACTTCTCGGCGGGTATTCAGGGAACGCATTGGTTCTATCTCACAAAGGATTCGGCTGAGATAAACGCGCTGCTTCAAAACGACGCTGACGCGGAGCTTCAGCTTACTCCGCTTATCGAGTCGGACGGCGAGGTTAAAGGCTCGCGCTCGGATAATCCGTTCGGTCTTATGACGGGTATCAATGTAAACTGTGAGCATCCCGAGGCGGTTCTTATGTACTTTGAGTGGATGCAGAACAATCTTCAGGTAATGCAGAGCGGCATTGAGGGATTGACCTATGAGATGCAGGATGTAGGCGACGGTCAGGAAATTCCGGTGCTTATCGATGGATACGCGGGCGAGGAAAGACTTAACTATAACGCGAACAAGGATATGTGGTGTATAGTAACCGAGGGACGCGATTACGGCGATGACGAGCTTAACGCGAAGGCTCAGGTTTATACCTACGCGCCGGACGGCTTCGAGTATCTTATCGAGGACAGCTACAACAGAATTAAGGATACGGATCATTTGAACTATATCGACTTCCTGTTTGACCGCTCAATCGATTCGCTGGCGGACAAGAGTTCGACCTTGCTTGAAATTTGGCAGAGAGCCGCGACGGAGTTGTATAACTGCGACCCGAGCGAGTTTGACAGCATATATGAGAAATATTGCACGGAGTATCTGAACAGCGGATATCAAGAGGTTTTGGACGAAAAAGAAACAGCATATCAGGATATGAAGGCTAACGACAATTTGCCGGATCCTCTTCCGGAGGGAATAATTTCCGACGATGAGGCGGCAGAGCTTTACGGCGGCGACGGAAATCAGCCGCTGCTGTACGGAACGCTTTCATCTGCGGCTGAGTAATATTTGCCGGAATATAAAGGCTAAAAAAAGCCGCGCGGATTTAATCCGCGCGGTTTTTGGTTTGATATGAGTTTGCGCTTGGTATGCGGGCGGGATGAAATAGGAGATAGGAGCGTGTTTCGGTTATTTGAACATATCGAGCAGGCGCACCGATGCCTTTAGGGTGTCGGCGCTTTTGTGGAGTCCGGCAAGCTCCTGCGCGTCTATCGGTATTTCAAGAACGCGTTCCACACCGTATCCCGCGAGCTGCGTCGGGGCGGAAAGTGCGATGTCGTCTATTCCGTACTCGCCGTTTAGTATGCTTGAAACGGTCATAATCGAATTGTCCGAGTGCGCGACGCACTCGGTTATTTTCGCGACCGCCGCCGCTATGCCGTAATAGGTCGCGCCTTTTTTGTCTATAATTTCATAAGCGCTGTTTTTAACCTCGTTTTGCATATTTTGCAAATCCGAGTCTGTGCAGTTTCCGTTGCTGCTGAAAAACTCCTTTATCGACATACCCGCAATATTTGTCACGCTCCATGCCACGACTTCGCTGTCGCCGTGTTCGCCCATTACGTAAGAATGGCAGTAGCGTGCGTCGACTCCGCTGTGGCGGCTTATGAGGTATTTCATTCTCGCGGTGTCAAGCACCGTTCCGCTGCCTATTACCTGCCGCTTCGGAAGTCCCGAAAGCTTATAGGTTATATAGGTTAATATGTCGACTGGATTTGAGATTACGAGGAGTATCACATCGCCGGAAGCGTATTTTAATATATTCGATACTATATCCTTGAATATTACGCTGTTTCGGTTCAACAAATCTATGCGCGTTTCGCCCGGCTTTTGGTTCGCGCCCGCGGCAATTACGACTATGTCCGCGTTTTTGCAGTCCGCGTAGTCACCCGCGTATATCGAAACGGGCGAGTCGAATGCCGCCGCGTGCGACATATCGAGCGCGTCGCCGCTTGCTTTGTTTTTGTTTATGTCTATTAATACTATCTCGCTGAAATGTCCCGCAAGCATTATCGTATACGCGCAGGTTGAGCCTACAAAACCGTCGCCTACCATTACCAATTTACCTCTGAACATATTAACATCTCCCTTGGGTTTGATAGGATTAGGGTTGCCGAAAAGGGGGTAAATTATGCAGCGGATATTAAATTTTGGAGTGAATTTGGGTTTAAAGGAGGTTTTTCGGTGCAGCGCTCCATTTGATTTCGCTTTGCGAAATCAAGCCCCCGCGTGCGAAACTATCGTTTCGCATTTGGGGGATATTGAAGACATTGTTGTAATTGTTGACGCACGTTAGAAACAATGATTTGTAAGGTTCTTTTGACTTTGCGGGGCAAAGTCGCGGAAACCATACGAAGTCTATTCATTTTATACTTAAAAGCGAAACGAAGTTTCGCGCGGTAAAGTTTGAATCAAAACTTTTCAAAGTTTTGCGGGGTTCGGGGCAGCGCCCAGAAAAAACTACTCCCGTTATCCCAAAGCCGGTTTGGTTTGGGATATGAGCTTGTTTACGGCGCAGATTAAGGCGTATATGGAGGATGTGTTTATGTTGGCGTCGACGCCTACGCCCCAGAAGAGGGTATCGTCCGCGCCTTTGACCGCTATGTATGACGCGGCGAGCGACGATGATGAGCGCGTCAAGGCGTGTTCGGAGTATTCGCATATTTCAAAGTCGATGCCAAGCTGCTCTCGAAGCGCCGTGGAAAGCGCGTCAAGCGGGCCGTTTCCTGTTCCCGTTATGGTTTTTACCTTTTCGCCGCGTTCTATTGCCGCCAATATTTTCGTTTTATCGCCCTCGTTTGAAGAACGGTAAAAATCGAGCTTTATCGGTTTGCATATGTTTGTGTATTCATCCTTGAACGCCTGATGGATTTCGTGGTTCGTCAGCACGGTTTGCTTTTTGTCGGACATATCGTTTATTATCTGCGAAAATTCGGCAAGCATATTTTTCGGCAAAATATATCCGTATTTTTCCTGCATTATGTAGCTTACTCCGCCTTTGCCGGATTGGCTGTTTATCAATATCGGCTCGTATTTTCTGCCGATGTCGGATGGGTCTATGGTGAGATACGGGTTTTCCCATATTTGCGAATCCTTCGACGCGTCCATCGATTTTTTTATCGCGTCCTGGTGCGAGCCGGAAAATGCCACATATGCCATTTCGCCCGCGTAGGGGTGGCGGGGGCTTACGGGGAGCTTGTTGTATTTCTCGTATGCCTTTACTATGTCGTCTATATGCTCAAGGTTTAGCTCGGGGTCTATGCCTTGGCAGAACATATTGAGTGCTACGGTGATTATATCGGTGTTTCCGGTACGCTCGCCGTTGCCTAAAAGAGTACCCTCCACTCTGTCCGCGCCCGCCAAAAGTCCAAGCTCCGTCGAGGCGACTCCCGTTCCGCGGTCGTTATGCGCGTGGAGCGAGATTACGAGATTTTCGCGGTTGTTTAGGTTTTTGCACATATACTCTATCTGGTCGGCATATACGTTCGCGGTCGCGACCTCTATCGTCGACGGGAGGTTTACTATTACCTTGTTGTCCTTTGAGGGCTTTAAGATGTCAAGCACGGCGTTGGTTACCTCGACCGCGTAGTCCGGCTCGGTGCAGGTGAAGCTCTCGGGGGAGTATTCATAGCGTATGTCGCCGTCAAGACTGCCGCTGACAAGCTCGCGCACGAGCTTTGCGCCGTCTACGGCGAGGCGCTTTATCTCATCGCGGTTTTTCCTGAACACGACCTTTCTTTGGAGCGTTGAGGTTGAGTTGTACAAATGGACTATGGCGTGCTTCGCACCTTTTAGGCTGTCGATTGTTTTCTTTATTATATGCTCCCTCGCCTGTGTTAAAACCTGTATTGTTACGTCGTCGGGGATCCGATTTTCGTCTATGAGTCTTCTTGTAAATTCAAATTCCGTCTGCGACGCGGCGGGGAAGCCGACCTCTATTTCCTTAAAACCGAGGTCTGTTAAAAATTTGAAAAATTCGAGCTTTTCGTCGATGGTCATTGGCGAATACAACGCTTGGTTGCCGTCGCGCAGGTCTACGCTGCACCATATCGGCGCGTGCGTGAGTTCTTTGTTGACCCATTCTCTTTCGGTTATCGGAACGGGATGGTACATTTTGCGGTATTTTTTGTGATTCATATGTTGCTCCTTTTTTGTGATTTTGTGGCAAATTTGGGGTTAGAGTACTAATTGACATTTGTGAACATTGTGCATCCACATAACATTCTTTTTCTTGAAAAAGATTTAAAAGACTTCTTTTTCTGAGTAAG
>JAJPXA010000134.1 GCA_021205715.1 Bacillota bacterium | reverse complement strand
CATTTAAAATATATAAAATTTAACGTAGACTTTAAATTTGCTTTGCAAATGCAGGTCGAAGCAAACGAAATGAACAAAGCAAACAGAGTGGAGGTTTTCAAATGTTAGAATTTAACAGCTTTGAAGCAATAAAAATCGGTCTTGCCTCACCCGATACCATAAAGAAATGGTCGTACGGAGAGGTAACAAAACCGGAAACTATAAATTACCGTACATTAAAACCCGAAAAGGACGGTCTTTTCTGCGAGAAGATTTTCGGACCTACAAAGGACTGGGAATGTCACTGCGGTAAGTATAAAAAAATAAGATTTAAAGGCAAGGTCTGCGAGCGCTGCGGAGTTGAGGTAACGAAATCCAAGGTAAGACGCGAGAGAATGGGACATATTTCCCTCGCGACGCCGGTTTCTCATATTTGGTATTTTAAGGGTGTGCCCTCATCGATGGGACTTATCCTTGACATATCGCCCCGTCAGCTTGAAAAGGTGCTGTATTTTGCGGCATATATAGTAACCGACCCCGGCAGTACCGCGCTTGAGCAGAATCAGATTTTGTCCGAGAACGAGTATCACGAGGCGTTGGAAAAATTCGGCGGCAAATTCACTGCGGCAATGGGCGCGGAGGCGATAAAAACGCTTCTTGAGAGTATTAACCTCGAGGAGCTTTCCGCGAGCCTTAAAGCGGAGCTTGAGAATGCGAGCGGTCAGAAAAAGGCGAGAATAATAAAGCGCTTGGAAATAGTCGAGGCATTCAGACTTTCCGGGAACCGCCCCGAATGGATGATTTTAACCGAGGTTCCGGTTATTCCTCCGGAGCTTCGCCCTATGGTTCAGCTTGACGGCGGCCGTTTCGCGACAAGCGACCTTAACGACTTGTACAGACGCGTTATTAACAGAAATAACAGATTAAAAAGACTTTTGGAGCTTGGCGCTCCCGATATTATCATAAGAAATGAAAAGCGAATGCTCCAGGAGGCTGTGGACGCGCTCATAAATAACGGCAGACGCGGAAGAACCGTGACCGGCCCCGGAAACAGAGCGTTGAAGTCGCTTTCCGATATGCTCAAGGGTAAGCAGGGACGTTTCCGTCAGAACCTTTTGGGTAAGCGTGTCGACTATTCGGGACGTTCGGTTATCGTAGTCGGCCCCGAGCTGAAAATTTATCAGTGCGGCGTCCCCAAGGAAATGGCGATTGAGCTGTTTAAGCCGTTTGTAATGAAGGAGCTTGTCGAGCGCGGACTCGCGCATAATATCAAGAGCGCGAAGAGAATGGTTGAGAAGAACCGTCCGGAGGTTTGGGATGTGCTGGAGGACGTTATAAGCGAGCATCCGGTGCTTTTGAACCGCGCGCCCACGCTGCACCGTTTGGGCATACAGGCGTTCGAGCCGCGTTTGGTTGACGGTCACGCGCTCAAGCTGCATCCGTTGGTTTGTACGGCGTACAACGCCGACTTCGACGGCGACCAGATGGCTATTCACGTTCCGCTCTCGCCCGAGGCGCAGGCGGAAGCGAGATTCCTTATGCTCTCGGCGAACAACCTCCTGAAGCCTCAGGACGGAAACCCCGTAACGGTTCCGACTCAGGATATGATTTTGGGTTCGTTTTATCTTACGGTTCAAAAGGAGCATTACGGTGAGCTTATCGATAAAATATGCGCGGATGACGAAAAGTTCGAGTACCTTTTGTCAAAGCTCGCGAACGCCGAGCAGGAGGAGGAATTTACCTTTGAATATCCCGACGAGCCGATAAAGAGCTTCACGGATGTGCGCGAGGCGCTTATGCATATAAAGGAGCTTCCGAGAGTAAAGCTTGACGAAACCGACGCGAAGGGCAATCCGATAACGCTCGTTTTGGAAAACGGAACACTGCAAATTTCGCCGAACAAGCTTTTAAAAGAGGTTAAGTCAATTTTGATAAAGGCTTATTCCTCGCCCGATGAGGCACTTTTGGCATACGACAACTACGAGGCGACGCTTCACGAGAGAATTAAGGTAAAGGTTTCTAAGATAATAAACGGCGAGGTTAAGGAAAAGATAATAACCACCACCGCGGGAAGAATTATCTTTAATAACAACATTCCGCAGGATTTGGGATTTGTCGACAGAACAGACCCCGAAAAGGCGCTTGACTATGAGATAGATTTCATCGTCGGCAAGAGCCAGCTCGGAAAGATTATCGACCGCTGCATCCGTGAGCACGGAACGTCGGAAACGGCGGTGGTGCTTGATAAGATTAAGGCGACCGGCTATAAGTATTCAACCATAGGCGCGCTCACCGTTTCGGTATCGGACATCATCGTTCCCGAAAGCAAGAAGGACATTCTCGCGAACGCCGAAAAAGAGGTCGAGAGCATAACCGGTATGTACAATATGGGTCTTTTGACCAACGACGAGAGATATAAGCAGGTTATCGAAATTTGGAAGAACGCTTCCGAGGCGGTAACAGCGGAAATGATGGAGCATTTCGGCGAGTTCAACCCCATAAATATGATGGCGGTTTCCGGCGCGAGAGGTTCCGTAAACCAGATAAGACAGCTTGCCGCGATGCGCGGACTTATGGCGGACACGCAGGGACGAACGGTCGAGATACCGATAAGAGCCAACTTCCGTGAGGGACTTAACGTTCTTGAGTATTTCGTATCATCGCACGGCGCGAGAAAGGGTCTTACCGATACGGCGCTCCGTACGGCTGACTCGGGTTATTTGACGCGTCGTCTTGTTGACGTATCGCAGGACGTTATCGTTCGCGAGATTGACTGCGGCACGACGGAATACGAGGACGTTGTCGAAATCACGGACGGCAGAGAGAGCATCGAGCCGCTTTACGACCGAATTGTGGGAAGAACCGCGTTTGAGGATGTGGTTGACCCGAATACCGGCGAGATTTTCGTTAAGGGCGGCGAGATAATAAACGACATTCAGGGCAAGAAGATAATAGACGCGGGTATTGAGCACGTTAAGATACGTTCGGTTTTGACCTGTCATTCAAGAGCGGGCGTGTGCGCGAAGTGCTACGGCTTGAACCTTGCGACGGGCGAGCTTGTAAACGTCGGCGAAGCGGTAGGCATTATCGCGGCGCAGTCGATAGGCGAGCCGGGTACACAGCTTACAATGCGTACCTTCCACGCGGGCGGCGTTGCCGCGGGCAGCGATATTACGCAGGGTCTTCCGCGTATCGAGGAGCTGTTCGAGGCGAGAAAGCCCAAGGGACTCGCGATTATTTCGGAAATTGCCGGCACGGTTTCGGTTACCGAATCGAAGAGAAAGCGCGAAGTTACCGTGCAAAACGACGAGCTTGGAGAGGCGAAAACGTACACCATCCCCTACGGCTCATCGATTAAGGTTCACGACGGCGACGTCATCCCCAAGGGCGGCGAGCTGACTGTGGGATCGGTAAACCCGAATGATATATTGGCGATAAACGGCGCTCACGCGGTACAGGTATATATCACGCGTGAGGTTCAGAGAACCTACCGTATGCAGGGCGTTGACATCAACGACAAGCACGTTGAGGTTATCACGCGTCAGATGCTCCGCAAGGTGCGCGTCGAGGAGGCGGGAGATACAGACCTCCTTATAGGCTCGTTGGTTGACAAATTCGAGCTTGAGGACGCGAACGAGAGAGTAAAAGCGGCGGGAAGCAATAATTTCGCGACCGCGTCGGCTGTGCTTTTGGGTATAACCAAAGCGTCGCTCGCGACGGAATCGTTCCTTTCCGCAGCATCGTTCCAGGAAACGACAAAGGTTCTTACCGACGCCGCGATTAAGGGTAAAATCGACCCGCTCCACGGCATTAAGGAAAACGTTATTATCGGTAAGCTTATCCCCGCGGGAACGGGTATGAGTATGTACAAGGATATAAATATCACGATGGACGGAATGGAAGTTCCGAATGAGGATATTAAATAAAACCGATTTGGCGTAAATTTTAAAGCATACAAAAAGCATATAAAAAGGTCATACTCCGAAAGGAGTATGACCTTTTTTAACGTACAATCCGCTTTGCGCCGAAAAATTTCGGGCGCTATCTTCTGATTTTCACATCGTCGAAATCATTCGTATGCTTTGAATATTTCACGATATACTGTATTTGCTCGGTGTCGGTATCGAGCTGCGCGTCGACTATCATAAACCGCATAGCGGTTGCAAAGCGCAGCGCGGCGCGGTTTTTCATATATATTTTGCACTCCAGCTCATCCGTGTGCTTTAAAGCCTCTTCTATAAGAGCTCTGCCAACGCCGCGGTTGGTATGCTCCGGATGGACAAAAAGTCCGTAAATGGTGCCGCTGTCGGAAAGGCTTATGAATCCGTAAATTTCGCCGCCGCTTTTCGCGATATAGCCGGTGGAGTTGAAAAACTGCATCCGCTCCTTTGTGTAGAATTTTTTCCAATATTTTTCATCGATAAACGAGTTTAACTCGCGCTCCGTTTTCAAACCCAACTCAATAAGCGCCGGAAGCTCCGAGCGCGACGCCTTTTCTATTTTGTACATATTCTCATCCTTCTCTCTCAAAATCAGTTCTTTTCAATTCCCCGTATTCTATATATCCCTTTTCAAATGCAAGCTCTTTCATTTCAAAATAAAACTGCGTGTATGCCGCCTGCATATAAGGATATAAGAAAAACATACCTATTCCCGCTGTGAAAAGCGAGAGGAAAATATATCCTATAAACGACAGACTGAGCAAAAACGCTTTCATTTTATGCCCGTCCATAGCGTTTTTCGATATTTCAAACGCTCGTTTTCGGCTTATATCGGGATTTTCCGCGATTATAAAATCGACCAGAAAATACGAGTAGGTTTTAATTATGCCCGGAATTATCAGAAGCAGACTCCATAGGAATATCAAAAGCTCCTTTACAATCATCGTAAGTATAATATTCCCCAAATTTGTCTTGTATGGATATAACAGCTCCGAAATCTTCGCTTTGCCCTCGGCGTCGACGATGAAGTAACGCGTTATCGAAACCGACATCGGCACGGACACAAACAAAATCGACCCTATAAACACAATCGCCGCCCAAAGCAGATAGGTAGGATTGTATGTCGATGTATACAGCGTTACAAAGGTATTCGAAAGCCTCGTAAACAAGCCTTCGATAATCATAACAAGCGCGTAAACTCCGACCGCGATAAAATATTTCCCCTTTAAAGCCGCGCGCGCCCGCCGCTTAAACTCACCCGTTCGCATTCCACAAGACCTCCGATGCTGATGTTGATATACTAATATTATCACACTTCGCGCTGTTTATCAAGAGTTTTTAACAAAAATCGCCCGTATATAAGCCGCCCGAAATTACCTTTTTATAACACTTGATAAAATCGTCGAAATGTAGTATAATGTATAAAAATATCAAAGACTTATAATAACAAGAGGTCATATTATGCACGAGATAAAAACGCTTTCAAACGGCATACGCGTTATAGCCGAAAAAATAGATTATCTTAAATCCGTTTCAATCGGAGTATGGGTCGGAAACGGCTCGCGTTACGAAACAAAAGAGGAAAACGGCATATCTCACTTTATTGAGCATATGCTGTTTAAGGGGACAAATAAACGATCCGCCGAGGACATTGCGCGCGAAATCGACGACATAGGCGGTCAAATGAACGCGTTCACCGCGAGGGAGTACACCTGTTTTTACACAAAAACCCTCGATACATACGCGGAGCTTTCCGCCGATATTTTGTCGGATATGCTCTTCAATTCGCGCCTTGACAAGCGCGATATGGATTTGGAGCGCGGCGTTATTTTTGAGGAGATAGGGATGTACGAGGACAGCCCCGAGGATTTGGTGTACGACGTATCGTCGCTCGCCGTGTGGGGCGATACCCCGCTTGGCAGACCGATTTTGGGCACAAAAAGCTCGCTCGAAAAAATCACGCCCGATATAATGCGCGCGTATTTGAAAAGCCATTACACGTCAAAAAATATCATAATTTCCGTTTCCGGCAATTATGACGAAACTCTTTTTGAGATACTCGAGAAATATTTCGGCACGGCTCGCCTGTCGGACGCGGAGCCCGTCCCGGCGGCGGCGGTGTACACGCCGAAAAATATTGTGAAAACAAAGGATATCGAGCAGGTTCAGTTGGTGCTGACCTTTAACGGAATCGACGTTATGGACGAGAGCGTGTACAGCCTGCTCGCGTTTAACAACGTTTTCGGCTCGGGAATGTCGTGCCGCCTTTTCCAAAATATACGCGAAAAGCTCGGCTTGGTGTATTCCATATGCGCCGGTCACAGCGCGTATATGGGCGCTGGTGCGTTTGACATCGCGGCGGGTATGAATCCGTCAAATCTCGAACGCGTCGCGGAGCTGATATGCGGCGAGGTGAGGCGCGTAAGGCGCGATAAGCTCACCGCGGACGAGGTTCGGCGGGCAAAGGAACAGCTTAAGGGCAATTATATTTTGGGATATGAAAGCACCGGCTCAAGAATGCAGGCGGCGGGCAGAAGTATGTTGCTTTTTTTCCTTTTTTGTAATATGCTATAGAAGTGATTTAGCATCCGCATCAAGCGCGGAAGGAGGATTATTCAAATGGATTTTGAAGAAACAATGAAAATAAACCTTGAGTTTGACAAAGCGCGGGAGGTAAAGGACATAGTATCACAGGTATACGAGGCTTTAAAGGTTAAAGGATACGACCCGATAAGCCAGATTGTGGGATACCTTTTATCCGGCGACCCCACGTATATAACGAGCTATAACGGCGCGAGAGGAAATATAACAAAAATAGAGCGCGCCGAGCTTTTGGAAGAACTGGTTAAAAATTACATAAAAAACATATAATTATCAAA
>JAJPXA010000126.1 GCA_021205715.1 Bacillota bacterium | reverse complement strand
GACAAAACAGAGGGAACGGTGGTAAAATATAAATATAGTAATGATAACTATTTAAGCAAGGAGGAATACATTATGGAACTCAAAGGTTCAAAAACAGAACAAAATTTGATGACGGCGTTCGCCGGAGAATCGCAGGCGCATACCAAATATAAGTATTACGCGTCTAAGGCGAAAAAGGAAGGCTATGTTCAGATAGGCGAGCTTTTCGAGGCGACCGCAAACAACGAGAAGGAACACGCGAAAATTTGGTTTAAGCTCCTGCACGGCGGCGATGTTCCGACAACGACCGCGAACTTGGAGGATGCCGCGGCGGGCGAAAATTACGAGTGGACCGATATGTACGACGAGTTTGAAAAAACGGCGCGCGAGGAGGGCTTTACTCAAATCGCCGCTCTCTTTAAGATGGTCGGCGCTATAGAGAAAACCCACGAGGAACGCTACAGAAAGCTGCTCGCGAATATCGAGGGCGACTGCGTATTCTCAAAGGACGGCGACACAATTTGGGAATGCTCAAACTGCGGTCATATCGTTATCGGCAAAAAAGCGCCGGGAGTATGCCCCGTATGCGCTCATCCGCAAAGCTATTTTATGGTAAGAGCCGAAAATTATTAATACATATATCAAAAAACGGTGCCCGATTTTCGGACACCGTTTTTTGTTTCAATAAATTTTTTATTTTAGTCTGTGCAAAACGTTCTCAAAGCACACTCCGTCGGTAAGCGGTATGCCGCGCTTTTCGGTTTCGGCAACGCAGTCACTCACAAAACGCGACGCTTTCGTTACGCTTTCGCCGAAATCAACGCCGTTTACCGCGTCCGCGGCTATCACCGCCGCGAAAATATCGCCCGTTCCCGAGCGGAACGCGCCGACACGCTTTTGCTTTATTATTTCAAACCGCCCGTCCTCGTTCAAAACCGCGTTTGAAATATACTCGCCCATATGGATTCCCGAAATTACTATATTTTTCGCGCCGATTTTATTGAGCTTTTCTGTCAGCGCAAAAAGCTCGCTCTCCGTCCACCCCTCCGCCTTAAACTCCGTCGCGGTCAGCATACAAGCCTCCGTCACGTTCGGCGTGAGAATATCCGCCCTCGCCGCGAGATACGACATCTCGGCGCACATTTTATCCGTATAGGTCGGATACGCGCGCCCGTTTTCCCCCATCACGGGGTCTATCACAACGCGCGTGTTTTCATCGGCAAAATCGTTTATAAATCCCTCGACGATGCTTATCTGCTTTTCCGAACCCAAAAATCCCGATGCTATCCCCTCAAAGCGCAGTCCGAGCTTTTTACATTGCGCCGCGTATTCCGCCATATACTCCGGTTAATATTTTTATAATTATTCGTCGATTACCGTGTTATTTTAAATGAGATTCGTCGGCAGCGGGCAAGCCTGTATCCGCATATGCGATATTATCGGCAGCGACACGGCGAGCGAGCATTTCCCGAAGCCTGAAAGGTCGTTTATGACCGCGATTTTCTTTTGATTATTGTGACAATCCGTATTGCCGTTCATTTTCGTCATCCCTTTATTCCTCTTAAATTTGTTTTTATCAATCCCAATCCTCGCCGCGCAGCCTTTCGGCGAGCGCTTTAAGCTCGACCTTGTATTCGCGGTAATTCGGCTCGTACTTTTCGACAAGGCGCCAAAATTCCGCCGAGTGGTTCATATGCTTCAAATGCGCCAGCTCGTGTATTACAACGTAGTCAACCGCGCCCGCGCTTGCCATAACGAGCCGCCACGACAGGTTTACCGCGCCCTTGGCGCTGCACGAGCCCCAACGCGTTTTCGCGGAATTTATCTTAACCGTATTCGGATAAAGTCCCATAATCCGCGAATATTTTTCAACCCGCTCCGTAAAAAAGCGCCTCGCGTAAGCCTTATAAAGCGCGGTCACCTGCGCCTTCGCGTTAAAGCTCTGCACATAAAAGCAGCCGTCCTTTATTTCTATATTACCGCCGCCGTCGCGCACGGTAAATTCCTCGCCCAGAAGCATAACGCGCGAGCCGATTTCGATTTTAAAGCCGCGCTTTTTATCCGCTCTTTCAATCTGCGCGTCCATAAATTTTTTAAGCTTATCCTCGTTTTGCCGCACAAACGCGTCAATCGTCCGCAGGCTTACGCCCATCGGCGAGCGCACCTCGACACTGCCGTCGGAAAGAACATAAGCCGACAGCGTTTTTCTGCGCGAGCGTTTTATTGAATATTCTATCATCACAGTTCTCTCCTACCGGTCAAACGCCCAAATCCTCTTCCTCCTCGCCCGCGTACACGGGATAATCAAAGGAAAGCTCGGCGGACGGGAATGCCGCGAACATATTTTTAAGGTTCCTCGACTGCTTCGATGCCCACTCCACATCCGTAGCGTATTGATGAACACCCGGAGCGGCGGGATTCCAACGCATTTTATACAGTGTATTCTGCGAATATTTGCTGTTGTTTATGTAGTTTTCGCTTATCCACTCCGCGCCGCCGTATATAGCGTCGTCAACGCTTGTCCAGCCCTCGTTGTACGCGTACTCCGCGCCGCCCGCCACCGGCGCGGCGTCCACCGCGCCGATGCCGAACATATTGTACACGGTTTCGCCGCCGTATTCCACGCCCTGCGCCAGCTCGGAGGTCCCGTTGCCCGTTTCGAGGCAGGCGTGAATAACCAGATAAACCTCGCTTATCCCGTTTTGCCGCGCCGCATCCGCGAACACCTCGCCCTTGCCGTCCAGAACGCCCTTGCCGCTTAAATAGCGGTCAAGCGTTTCGGCGGATATGCCGTTTGACTTTGAAAGGTCTATAAATTGATATTTTTCGTCGTCGTTTATCAGGAACGACGGCGTTATGTAGTTTTCCACATCAATTTCATCCGCTTCGTACACGTTCGTGATAAACACCGTAGGCGCGGCTTGAAGCTGCAATTGCACCGCCTCATCGAGAGTACGCTTATAATGAGTATATATTACCTCGCTCTCCATTTCGGCGCCCGCGTTTTCCTCAAAAAGCTTCACCGTCACGGTTATCGACGCGCTTATCCCCTTATCCTTGGACGTTGCCGTAATCGTGGTTTCGCCCACGCCGCTCGGAGTTACGACACCCGTTCTGTCAACCGCCGCGACGGACGCGTCGGCGCTTTGCCAGGTAACGGCGGAAATTGTCGCGTCGGACGGCGATATTACCGCAGTGAGCTGCGCCGCCGTCGGACGGTCGGCGTACAGCGTCAGCGACGGCGGCGATATCGAAACCGCCTCGACTCCGACTATAACGCTTACGCGGCACTCCGATGTCAAATCGCCCGCTTTCGCGGTTATTATCGCGCTTCCGACCTTGTTTTTCGACGTGACAACTCCGTTTTCATCAACAACCGCCACCGTTTCGTCGCTCGATGAATAGGTTATCTCGGGTTTCGACGCGTTCAGGGGCATTGTTCGCCCGTTAAGCGCGACTCCCTCCTCATTTTCGTTCAAATGAAAGTATATCTGCTTTTTATCGAGTATTATTTCCACGGGGTCGAGCGGCGTAAATCCGAAGCTGTGCAAAAGATACGGCTTTTTCGGCTCGTAATCCGCGTCATCGTAATCACCGTATATGCTGTCGAGCGTATACGCGGCGTTTGCCGCCGAAGCGCCCATCAGCGCGAAAATCAAAAGCAGAGCAAAAATTTTTTTCAAACCGCAGACCTCCTTTTGTATTATTGATTGCTTTTTTGCAAAGTATATTGTATAGGTTTTTAAATATTTTGTCAATAAACCGAGCGGTTTTTTTCGCTTTAAAAGGATGTCAAATGTAAACATTTTGTGAAGCTGTTGACATGGGAGCAAATACGTGATAAAATATATCTCGCAATACGAGATAATTTGTTAGATTAAAATCAAGGGTGGAATATGGAAAACGACGAACTGTCAAAGGAATTGTTTGAAAATTTTATAGCTGTTTCAAAGCTGCCTTTTCGGAAAATGACGCTGGAATTTTCCAAGGGGGAGCTGGCGGTTTTGTATCAGCTGTACAAACTTAACAGAGGTATGAGCGCGGGGGAACTTACAAGCCTTATCGGAGTAGGCTCGGGACGTATGGCGGACGCCTTAAAATCGCTCGAAGCAAAAAAACTTATTTTACGCCAAAAGGACGCAAGAGATAAAAGAAAAACAATCGTTTATTTAAGCGGTATCGGAAAGGAAACGGTCGAAAAGCGCTCCGACGAGGTTATGACGCATATCAAAAATTTCACAAACGAGCTTGGAGCGAAAGACGCGGAAGAAATGAACTCTCTTATGAGTAAAATAGTAAAGCTTTACGGCAATAACCAATAAACGCGCGCGGCGCGGAATTTCAGCAGATTGGAGGAAACCATATTGAAGAAAGATTATTCGAAAATAAGTCCGGAAATATATTCCCTGGCAAGCAAATGCGTCGAGGAGGGTGTAATAGACAAGGACTTATACACAAAGCACAAGGTAAACAGAGGACTGCGCGATTTAAAAGGAAACGGCGTGCTTACGGGACTTACCGAAATTTCCGAGGTTCACGCGAAGGAAATCGTAAACGGCGAAAGCGTGCCGTGCAAGGGCGAGCTTTATTACCGCGGCTACAATATCCGCGATATAACGCGCGGCGTAACGGCGGACAGAAAATTCGGATTCGAGGAGGCGACTTATCTTCTGCTTTTCGGCGAACTGCCCTCAAGCGATGAGCTGAAAGCGTTTTGCGAGATTTTATCGAGCAGCCGCACTCTCCCCAACTCGTTTGTCCGGGATATAATTATGAAAGCGCCCAGCGACGACATAATGAACTCGCTCGCCCGCTCCGTTTTGACGCTCTATTCGTATGACAACAACGCGAACGATACGAGCATACCGAACGTTTTGCGGCAGTGCTTACAGCTTATCGCGCTGTTCCCGCAGCTGGCGATATACGGCTATCACGCATACAGCTACTATATAAAGGAGCATAACAGCTTTTTCTTCCACAACCCCGACCCGAGTCTGTCGACGGCGGAAAATATTTTGTATATGCTGCGTCTGGATATGAAATATTCGCCGCTTGAGGCGAAAATCCTGGATTTGGCGCTTATAATTCACGCCGAACACGGCGGCGGAAACAATTCCGCGTTCACAACGCACGTGGTAACATCATCGGGAACGGATACATATTCCGCGATTGCCGCAGCGCTGGGATCGCTAAAGGGCCCGAAGCACGGCGGCGCGAATTTAAAGGTTTGCGGAATGTTCAACGACATAAAGAAAAATGTATCCGATTGGAACGACGACGAGGAAATAGAGAATTATCTGTCGAAAATCATAAACAAGGAGGCTTACGACAAGAGCGGGCTGATTTACGGAATAGGTCACGCGATTTATTCGATTTCCGACCCGAGAGCGGAAATATTCAAGTCCTTTGTCGAAAAGCTGTCCTACGAAAAGGATATGCACAGCGAATATCATTTGTATTCCGCGGTTGAGCGCATCGCGCCGAAAATTATAAGCAAAAACAGGACTATGTACAAGGGCATAAGCGCGAATGTGGATTTCTACAGCGGATTTGTATATCAAATGTTGGGAATCCCCGAGGAGTTATTCACTCCGATGTTCGCGATCGCGCGAATTTCGGGCTGGAGCGCGCACAGAATAGAAGAGCTTATAAACGGCAACAAAATTATTCGCCCCGCGTACAAGGCGGTGCAGGAGCATAGAGAGTATCTGCCGATAGAGGGCAGAAAATAAACCTTATGGCGAATATATATGACTATATAAAATGGCGCGGCGATTTGAGTTTCGGCGAATCGGAGTTCAACGAGGTTGACGGCGCGGTGCTGTCACAGTTTGCATACGCGCCGTTTGAAAAAATGAGCTACCGCTATCCGATAAGCCTTAACGAGGCGGCGGCGCGGTTGTCGAAGCTGAAAAATTTGGAAGATGCGGTACTATTTCGCGGCGACGCGAAGCTTATCTACAGCCTTATAGACAGCCGCCGTTTTGCGGATATGGAAATAACAAGTTTTGTAAACCGCTCAGACGAGGAGCGGCAGACGCAGTTTTGCGCGCTGACATATAAATTTGCGCGCGGAATTTATCTCATAACGTTTCGCGGCACCGACGATACCCTGATAGGATGGAAAGAGGATTTCAATATGAGCTTTACCTTTCCCGTCGGGGCGCAGATTGAAGCGGTGAGTTATTTTGAAAACATCGCCAAAAAGCATCCGAGCGCAAAATATATTTTATGCGGTCATTCAAAAGGCGGGAATTTGGCGGTTTACGCGGCGGCGTTCTGCAAGGCACGGTATCAAAACAAAATAATAAAGGTCTATAATTACGACGGCCCGGGCTTTGGCGAGGGAATGCTTGAAAGCGAGGGGTACAAGCGGATAAAGGACAGAACGGAAACCTTTGTTCCGCAATCGTCGATAGTGGGTATGGTTTTGGAGCACGAGGAGGATTACACCGTTATACACAGCTCCGCCGCCGAAAACGGCATTTTACAGCACGAAATGTACTCGTGGGAAACGGAAAGCCGCGCTTTCGCGCATCTCGGCGGTGTCACCAAGAAATCGCAAATTATAGACAAAACGCTGAAAGCGTGGATTGCGGATATGGATTTTAAACGGCGCGAGGAATTTGTTGACGCGCTGTTTTCCGTATTATCCGAAACAAACGCTAAAACAATTACCGACCTTAACAAAAACGGATTTAAAAACACCGCCGGAATATTAAAAGCCGTAAATCATCTTGACAACAAGACAAAAACAATGCTTTTTGAAGTCCTGTCCAAACTCGTAAAAGCGGCGGCGGAAAATATTATGCAAAAATAAATTAATCCCTATAAAAAACCGACCCGCGGCATTAAAATGCCGCGGGTCTTGTTAATT
>JAJPXA010000170.1 GCA_021205715.1 Bacillota bacterium | reverse complement strand
GTTTATCGATCTGCGCGACGAGTACGGCATATTGCAGGTTGTAATGCGCGACACGGTAAGCGCTTATCGGAGCGCGTTGAGGTGACCGCCTTTCGGGCGGTAAATCGGGTGGTATCGCGGACTTTATCGTTCGTCCCGGATGTGTATTCGGGACGGGCGTTTTTTGTTTTCCGCCGCGGATAAAACATAGGCATAAAAATATATATTTTCGGGAGGAAAAAATGAATATTAACAACATTTACAGAACAAAAACCCTCGGCGACATTTCCGAGGCGGACAAAGGGAGCGAGTTAAAGGTCGCGGGTTGGATTGAGAACATCCGTGACCACGGCGGCGTTTCGTTTATCGATCTGCGCGACGAGTACGGCATATTGCAGGTTGTAATGCGCGACACGTCGCTCCTTGACGGACTTAACCGCGAGGACTGCGTTTCAATCGAGGGCATTATGCAGGAGAGGGACGAGGAAACCTATAATCCGAAAATCCCCACGGGCACAATAGAGCTTGAAGCGCATAAGGTGACGGTTTTGGGCAAAGTTTACTCGCAGCTGCCGTTTGAAATTGCCGCGTCAAAGGAAACGCGCGAGGATTTAAGACTTAAATACCGCTATCTTGATTTGAGAAACAGCAAGGTAAAGGAAAATATGATATTCCGCTCGAACGTGATAGCGTTCCTGCGTCAAAAAATGACGGGAATGGGATTTCTGGAAATACAGACGCCGATTCTTTGCGCGTCGTCGCCGGAGGGCGCGCGTGACTACGTTGTGCCGTCGAGAAAATACAAGGGCAAGTTTTACGCGCTTCCGCAGGCGCCGCAGCAGTATAAGCAGCTTCTGATGGTGTCGGGATTTGATAAATATTTCCAGATTGCTCCGTGCTTCAGAGATGAGGACGCGAGAGCCGACCGTTCGCCGGGCGAATTTTACCAGCTCGATTTTGAAATGAGCTTCGCAACGCAGGAGGATGTGTTCAAGGTAGGCGAGGAGGTTCTTTCGGAAACGTTTAAAAAGTTCGCGCCGGAGGGAAGCGTTGTTACCGATGCGCCGTATCCGATAATCAGCTACAAGCAGGCTATGCTTGAATTCGGCACGGATAAGCCGGATTTGAGAAATCCGTTAAGAATAAAGGATGTGTCGGAATTTTTCAACCGCTGCACATTTAAGCCGTTCCAAAACACAACCGTGCGCGCGATAAACGTTCATGCAAAGCTCTCAAAGGGTCAGCACGAAAAGCTTTTGAAATTCGCGCAGTCCATCGGTATGGGCGGCTTGGGTTACCTCGAGGTGCTTGAGGACAGAACATACAAGGGCCCTATCGATAAATTCATACCCGACGATATGAAGAGCGAGCTTGCCGATATTATCGGCTTAACTCCCGGGGATACGGTATTCTTTATCGCGGACAGCGAAAAACAGGCGGCGCTGTACGCGGGTCAGATAAGAAACGAGCTTGCCGCGCGGCTTGACCTTTTGGAAAAGAACGCGTACAGGTTCTGCTATATAAACGATTTCCCGATGTACGAGCGCGACGAGGAAACGGGCGAAATCGGATTTACGCATAACCCGTTTTCGATGCCGCAGGGCGGACTTGACGCGCTTAACACGAAAGATCCGCTCGATATTTTGGCGTACCAGTACGACATCGTATGCAACGGCGTCGAGCTTTCGTCGGGCGCGGTCAGAAATCACGATTTGCAAATTATGGTAAAGGCGTTTGAAATTGCAGGCTACGATGAGGAAACGTTAAAGGAAAAATTCGGAGCGCTGTATAACGCGTTCCGCTTCGGAGCGCCCCCGCACGCGGGTATGGCGCCGGGCGTCGACAGAATGATTATGCTTTTGAGAAATGAGGAAAATATAAGAGAGGTAATTCCGTTCCCGATGAGCGGAACCGCGCAGGATTTGATGTGCGGCGCCCCGAACGAGATAACCGAACAGCAGCTGAGAGAAGTGCATATTAAGATTAGATGATGTAATGCGGATATAATGATAAATTTTTGTTTGTCGGGATAATGGTTGCACAATTTTCGTAGGGGCGACCCTTGTGGTCGCCCGTGAATGAGCATTAAACCGTTGTATTTGGGCGCCCACAAGGGGCGCCCCTACGAAACCGCCACACCGACAAACACAAATTTACCGTTTCACATTAACACAAAATCACACAATTACGGAGGTGTATAACAAATGGCATTGTCAAAAGAGGAATTTGAAAAGCTCGCGGTTTTATCGCGTCTGCGATTTTCGGACGAGGAGGCGGAAACGTTTCGCAATGAAATGGACGATATAATCGCTTTTGCCGACACTATAAACAACGCCGTTTCGGGCGGTACGGACGATATAAAAAATATCAGTGAAAACGCGGTTGTGTACACGGAGCTTAGAGCTGACGAGGTTGTCGACTCGCTCCCGAATGAGAAGATACTTTCAAACGTCGAGGGCAGCAAGGGCTTTTTCAGCGTTAAGAGATGCGTAAAATAGTTTTGGAGGAACAAATATGAGAGAATTATTGACAACTCTTTCCGAGAAGCTTCACAGCGGTGAAATTTCCTCCGTCGAGCTTACGGAAAGCTATATAAAGGCGATAGAAAAGGACAATGCCGAGCTTAACGCGTATGTGCATACGACCTTTGACTATGCGAGAGAATGCGCAAGACGCGCGGATGAGATGCTCAAAGGCGGCAATGCCGGCGCGCTTTGCGGCATACCTATGGCGTTAAAGGACAATATCTGCTCGGACGGTCACGAAACAACGTGTTGCTCGAAGATATTAAAAGGCTTTAAGCCGTATTATGACGCGACCGTATGGGAAAAGCTCCGCGCGGAGGGCGCGGTGCTGTTGGGTAAGGTCAATATGGATGAGTTCGCTATGGGTTCGACATCCGAATCAAGCTGCTACGGCGCTCCGTTAAATCCAAGAAATACCGCTCACGTTACGGGCGGCTCGTCGGGCGGCGGCGCGGCGGCGGTATGCGCCAATTTGGCGCCGTATTCGCTCGGCTCTGATACCGGCGGCTCCATTCGTCAGCCCGCGTCATACTGCGGTGTTGTCGGCTTGAAGCCGACCTACGGCGCGGTGTCGCGATACGGTCTTATCGCTTACGGCAGCTCGCTTGACCAGATAGGACCGCTTACAAACGGCGTCGCGGACGCGGCAATGGTGTTTGACGCGATAAAGGGCGTTGACCCGCACGATGACACGTCGGTCGATTATGATTTCGGAAGCGTTGCGGCAAGCCTAAAAAACGATATTAAAGGGATGAAAATAGGTATTGCCGAGGAATATTTCGACGGAATAAATCCGACGATAAAGGATGCGATAATGAGCGCCGTTAAATTTTACGAGGCGAACGGCGCGGAAATTGTAAACGTAAAGCTACCGGTTTTGAAGCAGTCGCTTCCGGTATATTACATTATCGCCTGCGCCGAGGCGTCGTCGAATCTCGGACGCTACGACGGCATACGTTACGGCTACCGTCCCGAGCATTACGAGGATATAGACGATATGATTTACCGCACAAGAAGCGAGGGCTTCGGCAAGGAGGTACAGCACAGAATTATCCTGGGCACCTACGTGCTTTCGAGCGGCTATTACGACGCGTATTACAAAAAGGCTTGCCTTTTGAGAAACGATATTATTCAAAGCTTTGACAATATCTTTAACGAATGCGATATTCTTATCGCGCCGACCGCGCCCACTACCGCGCCGACATTGGGTTATAATGGCGCGTCGGCGGTTGAAATGTATCTTTCGGACATCTGCACGGTTCCCGTGAATATCGCGGGACTTCCGGGAGTGTCGCTCCCGTGCGGCAGGGATGAAAACGGTCTGCCGATAGGTATGCAGATTTTGGGCAGAAAATTTTCGGAGAGCGTGATATTAAACGCGGCGTATTTCTATGAGCAGAACGCGCCCGCTCCGATTGACGAATACGAGGGAGGCGCTGAAATATGAAATACGAAATGGTATGCGGAATAGAAACACATATAGAGCTTGCGACGGCAACGAAGATTTTCTGTAACTGCACGACCGCGTTCGGCGGCAGCCCGAACACGCATTGCTGTCCCGTATGCACGGGTCAGCCGGGTTCGCTTCCGATATTGAACCGCAAGGTTGTCGAATATGCGGTGCGCGCGGGACTTGCGGTAAACTGCACCATCAACAACAACTCGCATATGGACAGAAAAAACTATGTTTACCCCGACCTCCCGAAGGCGTATCAGATTTCGCAGTTTGACGAGCCGGTGTGCGAGAACGGCTATATAACGCTTGACAGCGGCAAAAAAATAGGCATCACGCGTATTCATATCGAGGAGGACGCGGGAAAGCTCGTTCACGAGGCAGGCTCGACCTTTATCGACTACAACCGCGGCGGCGTACCGCTTATAGAGATTGTGTCCGAACCCGATATTTCGACCCCGGAGGAGGCTCGCGAGTACGCGGAAAAGCTTCAGCTTATTATGCGCTATGTCGGCGTGTCCGACTGCAAAATGCAGGAGGGTTCAATGCGGTGCGACGTAAATTTGTCACTTCGTCCCGCGGGAACAACGGAATTCGGCACAAGAACCGAAACCAAAAATATCAATTCCCTGAGCAATATCGTAAAGGCGATGAATAAGGAGATTGAGCGCCAGGAGGATTTGCTGGAGTCGGGCGGTCACGTCGTGCAGGCGACTATGCGTTACGACGCGAACACCGACGAGATTTATCCGATGCGTACAAAGGAAAATTCGGACGATTACAGATATTTCCCCGATCCGGATATACTTCGCTTTACTATACCGCAGGATTTTGTGGATAAAACAAAGGCGGAGCTTCCCGAGCTTCCCGACGCGAAGCTTAAAAGGTACGTTGATGAGCTTGGATTGCCTGAGGTGACCGCGCGCGAAATTTACAAATACCGTAGGGTATCGGAGTTTTTGGACGCGGCGGTTGCAAACGGCGCGGGCGCGAAAAATACCGCGAACCTTATAATAGGCGGAATTTATTCGACGCTCGAAACCGAGGAGGACAAGGAAAAATTCAATATAAAAATCTCGCCGAAGCAAATGGCGGAGCTTGTTAAGCTTATGGACGGGAAAAAGATAAACAAGAACAAGGGACAGGAAACCTTGCTTAAAATGCTCGAGAGCGGCAAGGACGTATCCGAGTATATCAAAGCCGAGGACACCGCGGGCATATCCGACGCGGAGCTTGAAAAAATATGCGCGGCGGCGGCGGAAGCGAACGCCGACGCGGTCGAGCAGGTCAGAGCCGGTAACGATAAGGCGATAAACGTCATTTTCGGCTATGTAATGCGCGAAACGCGCGGCAAAGCGGATATGGGCAAGGTGAATAGGATAATAAGACAGCTTATAGGATAGCAGCGCGAAAAATAAGCGGCGTATCTTGTGGGTTTTCAAGGCTCGGAATATCCGCATATGCCGTCGCCTTTCAAACACACAACCTACTTGCTTCTTTTCCGCGCTGCGGTTTATGCCGCTTACGCGGCAAAATAGGATAAAATGGACAGCTTAAAAAATTTATTTGAAAATTTAACTCTCGGCGCCGATGAAATATCGGCGCTTGAAAGTGAAAACGGCAGTATACCGTCGCTTACGCGGTCAAAGTTTATGCGTTATTTCAGCGACGGCGTGCGCGTCGAGTATGAAAACGAGTATTTTTTGAAAAGACGGCGCCTTGCGGCTCGCTTTATGCTTTGCAAGGCTGATTTTGATAAATATATCTCGGAGCTGTGCGATATAATATTGAGCATCTGCGGCGAGTTTACGTGGGCGCTTCCGGCGCATATCTCCGTTCCTGAAAACGCAGGGACGGAGATTGATTTGTTTGCGGCGGAAACGGCGCAGACGCTTGCCGAGATTAAGTATTTAATGGGGGATACGCTCCCGAGCGCAATTTCCGACCGTATAAGCCGCGAAATTGAAAAGCGCGTTATAACACCTTTTGAAACCGGAACATTTTCTTGGGAGCGAAGCGGGAGCAATTGGGCGGCGGTTTGCGGCGGCTGTGTGGGAATGACGCTTATGTACGAAAAACCCGAAGCGTTTGAAAAAAACAGGGAGCGGCTTAAACACGTAATGACAAGCTACCTTAACGGCTTTTATGCCGACGGTGCGTGCCGCGAGGGACTGTCGTACTGGACATACGGATTCGGATATTTTATGTATTTTGTCCGCGCGTACGAGGAGTACAGCGGCGATAAAAATACCGTTGCAGGCATCAAAAAAATACGCAATATCGCGCGCTTTCAACAGAATATGTATTTGGGCGGCGGCTCGGCGGTGAGTTTTTCGGACAGCTCGCGGGAATTTACGTATCAGCCGGCGCTTGCGGCGCTGATAAACGAACATTTCGGTTTTAGTGTCCCCGACGGCAAATTTGCATCGCGCTTTGACGAGTGCAGCCGTTTTGCGCATTTTGTGCGCTCATATCTTTGGAGGGACACTAAAATCTGCGGCGGTGAAAACGCGGATTTTTGCTATTATGAAAATTCGCAGTGGTATATAAACAAGAAAAGCGCTTATTCCTTCGCCGCCAAGGGCGGCGATAACGGCGAAAGCCATAACCATAACGACATAGGCTCGTTTATAATATCTGTCCGCGGCGAGCAGGCGCTTGTCGATTTCGGGGCGGGGGAGTACACAAGAGATTATTTTTCGGATAAACGGTACGTGAATTTAGTCTGCTCGTCGCTCGGGCATTCCGTGCCGATAATCGACGGCGGGGGACAGGAAACAGGCGAGGAGTTTCGTGCGGAACGCGCAAAGGGCGATGAGAACACATTCGCGCTTGACATATCCGGCGCGTATAAACGCGGCGAGATATTCCGCAAATTTGATTTGGCGGAAAATTTTGTGACGCTTACGGACACGATAAAATTTCACGGCAGCGTTCATACGGTAAAAGAACGTTTTGTGACGCTCGCGCCGCCTGTTATGCGGGAC
>JAJPXA010000132.1 GCA_021205715.1 Bacillota bacterium | reverse complement strand
GTCAAGGGGCGCTGCCCCTTGCAGGGTTCGGGGCAGCGCCCCGAGAAAAAACGCACCTAAACCCAAATTTATTTTATATTATTCCCATTCCCGCATAAAATCGCAAAATTCATCGTAATCGAACAGCATATTCAAGACATCGAGCAGCATATTTGCCGAAATCTTGTACGGCAGTCCGAGCGCGTTCGTTACGGCGGCGCGATTGCTGCGGCTGTTTTCGCCGCCGGACAATCCGAAGCGGTACATATCCGCCTTTGTTATCCGCCGCGCGCCGCGTTTTGCTTCGCCCTCGGCGCAGCCCGCCTGCTTGAGCGCGTTTATTATCGTTTCGCCGTCTATTCCCTCAACGCCCAAAAGTCCCTCCTTGCCCCCGGCGCGTTTTCGGCGCTCCTTTCCCGCGACATCGGGAATGTACGCGTGCTTGACCTTTTCCGGCGGCAAAAGCTGCTTCACGAAATTGCGTATTTTAAACCCCGCGCTGTCGGAGTCGGTCAGGATTACAATCCCGTTTTTCTCGCCCAAACGGCGAATTGTTTTTTGCATATCCTTATTGGTAAAAACCGTGAAACCGTTGGTGACAAAAACCGCGCCGTCGATATACTGCGACAGCTTGATTTTGTCATACATCCCCTCGGTAACAATAAGCTCCTTAACCTTGTACATCGCGCATCTCCTTCGCAGTAAATTTTGGTTTAGGTGTGTAATACATGCGAGGCTCCGCCTCGCGCTCCGCAAGGACTTGCAGTCCTTGACCTGCGTGCGAAACTATCGTTTCGCATTTGAGAACAATAAACTTCGTAGGGGACACTTGACTTTGCTCCGCAAAGTCAAAACCCTCGACGTCCCTTTTAAACCCCTCAGTCCGCCAAAGGCGGACAGCTCCCCTAGTAGGGGAGCCTTGCAATGCTCGTCCAAAAGCCTCCCCTACTAGGGGAGGTGTCCTTTTGACTTTGCTTTGCAAAGTCAAAAGGACGGAGGGGTTTTCAACGCAAATCACAAATCATTACCCCTACAAACCCAAATTTATATTCTCTTCGCCAATTTTTCTGTGTTTTCGCGTCTGAATTCTTCAAATCTGTCCTCTTCTATCGCCTCTCTTATGCGGCTCATAAGCTCGTTGTAAAAATACAGATTATGCAGCACGCAAAGGCGCATCGCGAGCATTTCGCCCGCCTTGAACAAATGCCTTATATACGCGCGCGAATAATTCCTACACGCCGGACAGCCGCAGTCGGGATCTATCGGGCGCGTGTCGCGCGAATATTTTTCATTAAGCAAATTCATCGTGCCGTGACGCGTGAAAATAAACGCGTGCCGCGCGTTTCTTGACGCTATAACGCAGTCGAAAAAGTCCACGCCGCGCGCCACCGCCTCTATAATATTCGACGGCGTTCCCACGCCCATCAAATACCTCGGTCTGTCCTCGGGCGCGTGCGGCAGCACCATATCCAATATATGGTACATCTCCTCGTGGCTCTCGCCGACCGCAAGACCGCCTATCGCGTAACCGGGAAGGTCGAGCTTCGCAATTTGCTTCATATGCTCGACGCGCAAATCGTCGAACGTGCCGCCCTGATTAATGCCAAACAGCAGCTGATTTTTGTTTATCGTATCGGGAAGCGCGTTTAAGCGCGCCATCTCATCCTTGCACCGCACAAGCCAGCGGTATGTCCTGTCGCACGACTTTTTTACATAATCGTATGGCGAGGGATTTTCGATGCACTCGTCAAACGCCATCGCGATTGTCGAGGCAAGGTTCGATTGAATTTGCATACTCTCCTCGGGCCCCATAAAAATCTTTCGCCCGTCGATATGCGAGTTGAAGCTCACGCCCTCCTCTTTTATTTTCCGCAGTCCCGCGAGCGAAAACACCTGAAAGCCGCCGCTGTCGGTTAAAATCGGTCTGTCCCAATTCATAAATTTATGCAGTCCGCCAAGCTCCTTTATAAGACCGTCACCCGGGCGCAAATGCAAATGATAGGTGTTCGAAAGCTCCACCTGACAGCCGATTTCCTTTAAATCCATAGTCGAAACCGCGCCCTTTATCGCCGCCGCCGTTCCGACATTCATAAACACGGGCGTTTGCACTGTTCCGTGAACCGTTTTAAACTCGCCGCGCCTTGCTTTTCCGTTTGTGTGTAATATTTTAAACATATCCGTTTTCTCCGATTAATATATATACATCGCGTCGCCGAAGCTGAAAAATCTGTATTTTTCAGCCACCGCCGTCTTATACGCGCGAAGCACGTTTTCGCGCCCCGCGAGCGCGGACACGAGCATTATCAGCGTCGATTCGGGCAGATGAAAATTGGTTATAAGCGCGTCGATAACGTGAAATTCCTTGCCGGGATAGATGAAAATATCCGTCCACCCCGTCTGCTCGTGAAGCGGCAGTCCGTTCATACCCGCCGTTTCAAGCACCCTTGTCGCGGTAGTGCCGACCGACACCACGCGGTTTCCGCGCGCCTTTGTATCATTCACCAAATCCGCCGTTTCCCGCGGTAAAATATAAAACTCCGAGTGCATTTTATGCTCCGTTATCTCGTCCGCCTTTACGGGTCTGAACGTGCCCAAGCCGACGTGCAGCGTCAAATATCCGACATTAACACCCTTTGCGCGTATTTTTTCCAACAGCTCCGGCGTAAAATGCAGTCCGGCGGTCGGCGCCGCGGCGGAGCCGGGATTTTTCGCGTAAACCGTTTGATAACGGTCTTTATCCTCAAGCTTCTTTTTTATATACGGCGGTATCGGCATCTCGCCGAGCCTGTCCAAAACCTCCTCGAAAACTCCGTCATATGTGAATTTAACGAGTCGGTTTCCGTCGTTTACTATATCCAAAATCTCCGCCTTAAGCTCGCCGTTCCCGAAAACAAATTTCGCCCCCGGCTTCGCCTTGCGCCCGGGCTTTAGGATGACCTCCCAGGTATCGAGCGTATGCTTATGCAAAAGCAAAAACTCAATCGCCGCGCCGGTGCCCTCCTTTACGCCGTACAGCCGCGCGGGCAAAACCTTAGTGTCGTTTAAAATCAGCGCGTCGCCCTCGCGAAGCTCGTCTGCGATGTCGTAAAAATGCTTATGCGCAACCTCGCCGTTCGCCTTATTAAGCGTCATAAGCCGCGAGGCGCTTCTGTCCTTTAACGGCTCCTGCGCGATAAGCTCCTCCGGCAGGTCGTAATAAAAATCCGATGTTTTCATTCCTATCCTCATTCCCAAAACATATTTGCTATACAGTATATCACAAAAGAAAGCTATATGCAAATTTTTAGCATAAATTAATCGCCCGCCGGCACGGCAGCGAAAACCGTACAAAAGGAGCCGCCGAGCGGCTCCTTTTCCGATTCATTTCCGTCATTCATTCCCGCCGTTATACAAGCTCATTATCTTGTCCCATATATCGGGATGCGTCTTTTTTATATTTATCGGCGCGAAGGTCTTCGCGTCGACAAAGCCGTGCTCGCTGTAACCGGTGGTTTTAAGCTCTGTTTCCGGCAGCTTATACACCTCGTACTTGAAGCGGCACCGCGCTACCGTGAGCTTCTCCATAACGCACGTTATCATAACCTCATCGTCATATTTCAAACCGCCGTGGTATTTCGCGCCGCTTTGCGAAAGCGGCATCATTATTCCCATATCCTCCAAAGAGCGGTAGCTTACACCCGACTTTTTTATATAATCGCCTCTGGCAATCTCAAACCACGGATAATACCTTGAATGATGGACAATCCCCATCATATCCGTTTCGGCATATCTTACGGTCAAATACGTTTTTGATACATACGCGCCCATTACACATTCTCCGTTCCCGAATATATAAATCCGTGTCCGGCATCAATAGTGACTATCGTGCCGTTCTTCAAAATCTGCGTCGCGCCGACCGCGTGAGCCACAACCGGTATATCGAGCGCCATAGCGAGAACCGTAAGGTTATTGACCTCGCTCGGTTCCTCGGAGATAATTCCCGACGCCTTTTTCAAATACGGTATCATTTCCTGCGTAACGCTCTTTGTGACAACAATATTGCCGACCTCAAAACGCGCCTTTAAATCCTTTTCGTCCTTGACGATGCAAATTCCTGCGGTGGTATTCATTTTGTTAAGACCTTCGCCCTTTACCAAAATATTTCCGACCAAATGCACCTTCATAATATTAGTCGTTCCCGAAATGCCTATAGGCGCGCCGCCGGTTATTACGACAAGGTCGCCGTTCTTTACGATGCCGGTCGTCTGCGCGCACTCAACCGCGTGTTCGAAAAGCTCGTCGGTGTTGTTTCTCGCCTCGCTCATTATCGGCACAACGCCCCACGAAAGGTTGAGCTTGCGTCTTGCCTTTTTGCTCAATGTAGGCGCGATTATCGGGCAGTTCGGTCTGAATTTTGAAATCTGTTTTGCCGTGCCTCCCGAATACGTGAGCGCTATAACGGCGGACGCGTTCAAATCGTGCGCCGTCGTACAGGTCGCGTGGCTTATCGCGTTGCTTACATCCATATTGGAATCGAAATCCATTTTTTCAAGACGTCTTACGTAGTCGATGTCCTGCTCGGTCTTTTCAGCTATCGTTGCCATAGTTTTAACGGTATGCGCCGGATATTTTCCTATCGCGGTTTCGCCCGAAAGCATAATCGCGGAGGTTCCGTCATATATCGCGTTCGCGACGTCCGTAACCTCGGCACGCGTCGGACGCGGATTTCTTATCATAGAATCGAGCATCTGCGTCGCGGTTATTACGACCTTTCCGGCGCGGTAGGTTTTCTTTATAAGCTGCTTTTGAATAGACGGCAAATCCTGCATAGCAATCTCCACGCCCATATCGCCGCGCGCGACCATTATGCCGTCCGACTCGTGGATTATCGCGTCGATGTTCTCAACGCCCTCGGCATTCTCAATCTTTGCTATAACGCCTATATCCTTGCCGCCGTTTTTCTCCAAAACGCGCTTTACCTCCAAAACGTCGTCAGCCGTTCTTACAAACGACGCGGCAACAAAATCGACGTCCTGCTCTATGCCGAAAAGCAAATCCTCCTCGTCCTTTTGACTCATATACGGAAGAGAAAGCGAAATGTTGGGGATATTAACGCCCTTTTGGTTTGACAAAACGCCGCCGTTTACAACGTTGCAGATTATTTTCTTATCCTTGATATTCACAACCTCAAGCTCTATAAGTCCGTCGTCAATCAAAATCCTTGTTCCGACGTTTATATCCGAATACAAGTCCTTATAAGTTATGCTGACCTGGCTCTCGTCACCCTCAACGTCCTCCGAGCAAAGCGTGAACATCTGTCCCGCTTTAAGCTCCGCTTTTCCGTCCTTAAATGTCTTAATTCTGACCTCGGGGCCTTTCGTGTCAAGCAAAATAGCGACAGGTATGTCCAATTCCTCTCGAACCTTTTTTATCCTGTCCATTCTGACCTTTGCTTCCTCGTGAGTTCCGTGGGAAAAATTCAATCTCGCCACATCCATTCCCGATTCCATCAGCTCCTTTAAAACCTTTTCGCTGTCGGTAGCGGGCCCCATTGTGCATATAATTTTTGTTTTGCGCATAATCCTACTCCTTTTTTACGGATTTAATGTAATGTTTTCTGAAAAAGCAAATCAGACAAACCGCCTGCGGTTTGTCTGCGTTTGTAATTAATTTATATCGCAAGCTGCTTCGCAAGATTTACAAGCCTTTGCGGCAGTTCCTTTTTCATCGCGAGTCCCTCTTCGATGTCGACATCCGTAACCTTGTTGTCGCGCAGGCAGACTATTCTGTTCTGCTTACCCGCAAGCAAAAGCTCAACCGCGAGCGCGCCCATTTCCGACGCGGTAACTCTGTCCTGAACGGTGGGGCTTCCGCCTCTTTGAACGTGACCCAAAATCGTCGCTCTCGACTCAATGCCGGTTTTTTCCTCTATTTCCTTTGCCATCTCGATTACGCCGCCGATACCCTCGGCAACCACAACGATGGAATGTCTTTTTCCTCTTGATTTACTTTCCAAAATGGGTCTTAAAACATCCTCGTCAAACGACCACTTGTTCTCCGGCACCAAAATAACGTCCGCGCCGCAGGCGATACCCGCCTGAATTGCTATATATCCCGCGGCTCTGCCCATAACCTCGATTACCGAGCAGCGCTCGTGGCTCGTAGCCGTATCTCTTATCTTATCCACCGCGTCCTTAACGGTATTTAAACAGGTGTCGTAACCCACGGTGTACTCGCTGCAGTCTATGTCGTTATCGATGGTTCCGGGGAGCGCGATTGTCGGAAGTCCTGCGGCGCATAAGTCCTTCGCGCCTCGAAACGAGCCGTCGCCGCCTATTACCACAAGACCGTCAAGTCCGAATACCTTAGCAATCTCAACGCCTTTTTTAACTCCCGCCTCTTCCTTAAATTCAAGGCAGCGCGCGGTCTGAAGCATCGTGCCGCCTCTTTGAAGAATCTCCGATACATCTCTTGGCTCGAGCTGTACCATTTCGCCGTTAATAAGACCGTTGTATCCGCGCTTTATACCCATTACCTTTAAACCGTGATACGAGCCTACTCTTACCACCGCTCTTATAGCGGCGTTCATACCCGGCGCGTCGCCGCCGGATGTTAAAACTCCGATAGTTTTCATATTTTTTGCCATAAAAGTCTTGTCCTCCCGTTTTAGTGTATAATAAGCCGCCGCGCCGCGGCAAATCGAACTTAAAACAAATCGCTTTCGACTATGATATTTTGTGTTTCCTCAAGCTCCGTTTTCGGAACAAGCACCTCAAAACACATATCGGAAGCTCCCTCGTTATTAATTCTTTTAACCTTTGAAATAATTCTTGAATTTTCAAGAATTTGTATCAATTTCCCTACCTTTTCGGAATTCTGCGAAACATAAACCTCTGTCCACATAATCAATTCTCTCCCATACCTGATTTTAAATTCCCTAATTTTGTCAGGATTTCCGCCCTGCCGTTTATTTTTATAGCCGAGGTAACCTCGGTAAACTGCGCTACGTAAATCTCACCGGCATCAAGCTTTTCCGTATGATGAAATTTCGTGTCCTTACCTCTTGTAAGCCCTATTATGTTC
>JAJPXA010000167.1 GCA_021205715.1 Bacillota bacterium | reverse complement strand
GCTCTTATGCGGCGCACTTTTTAATTGCCGAAAAATTCATTTGACAAGGAGGAAACACCAATGAGCAATGAGGAACTGAAAGCGGCTATAGCCGAAGAAAAACTGAGAGAAGCGCTTGACGACGAAAAAATAGACTACAAAAGGCTGTTCTACACCCTCTTGGGCGCAATCAGCGACGTTATCGACGACCTGCAGGCGGTAACCGCAAAAGTCGAGGACGATATGAACGAGCAATGCGAAAAATAATCCCGCGCCGAACGCTCCGGCGCGTTTTTGAAATAAATTCAGCTTTAATCATATCCTGATGTCTATATGCCGAATAATTCACAAGCATCTTTTCATATACAGCCGATAAAGCAATCCGATGGTAAGTATTTAATAAATGAATTTGAAAGATAAAGAATTTACGCGTTTTTACCGCTTCCCCCAAAAATGCGATATAATAAACCAAAACGGCATACCGCAATGCGGTATGCCGTTTTGGTACCCTGTTTAACATCCTGCCTTAAAGCTCGGTATAATACCGTCTGCGGCAGGCGCCCTTTCGGGCAGAGCTTTTATGTATTTCCCCAAAAATTACGGCTGTTTGCCGATGTAGGCAAGGATGCCGCCGTCAACATAGAGAATGTGACCGTTTACAGCGTTTGACGCGTCCGACGCGAGGAATACCGCGGGGCCGCCAAGCTCGTCCGGATTAAGCCATCTGCCGGCAGGCGTTCTGCTGCAAATAAACTGGTCGAACGGATGCTTTGAGCCGTCCGCCTGAGTTTCTCTGAGCGGCGCCGTCTGCGGTGTCGCGATATATCCGGGGCCTATGCCGTTGCACTGGATGTTGTACGCGCCGTATTCCGCGCAGATGTTTCTTGTGAGCATCTTCAAGCCACCCTTTGCAGCCGCATATGCCGATACGGTTTCGCGTCCAAGCTCGGACATCATCGAGCAGATGTTTATAATCTTGCCGTGACCCTTTTTAATCATTGAAGGAATAACCGCCTTCGCAACGATAAACGGAGCGTTCAAGTCAACGTCGATAACAGCTCTGAATTCATCCGCCGTCATATCGCACATAGGTATTCTCTTGATGATACCCGCGTTGTTTACGAGAATATCGATAACGCCTACCTCAGCTTCGATTTTCGCTACCATTTCCTGTACCATAGCGTCGTTTGTAACGTCGCATACATAGCCCTTTGCGTCAATGCCGTCAGCCTCGTAAGAAGCCAAGCCCTTGTCGACAAATTCCTGCTTAATGTCGCAGAAAACAATCTTCGCGCCCGACGCCGCGAATGCCTTTGCGATGCCGTAGCCGATGCCGTATGACGCGCCCGTTACAAGCGCAATCTTGCTTTCAAGACTAAAATTCTTTGAGTAATCCATTTCTAAAAAGACCTCCTGTTTTATTTTATTTAATAATGGCTTTCGCCTATTATTTTCCGTTTTTTTGAAGCGTCCCCGAGGGAGCCTCACCGAAAAGCCTTATACAAGCGGCTCCGGTCTGTAAATAAGATGCGCAAAGTTACCGTCAATATCGCGGAACCAATAGGTTTTCAAACCCTTCGCGTTCTCCGATACGTCGTGTACTTCCTCGATTCTCTCGTCCGATTTTAAAATCGGCACGATTCTGTCGAATTCCTCGCTCGATACCGCCATAGCCAAATGACGTATGCCCGCCGATTTCTCGACATCCTCCGGCTTGTCCGCAGTCGCCGAAACGAATTCGATCATACTCTTGTCCTCAAACGCGAGGAAGTATGTTCCCTTGCCGTTATCGTAAACGACCTCGCCGCCGAAAATCTCCTGATACCAGTTTTTAAGCCGCAACGTGTCCTGCGATACGACTCCGATATGCTCTATTCCCATTAAATTTCACCTCCTCGGTAAATTTTCCATTTTATCCATTATAGCACAAATAAAAACTTTTTTCAATATCCGTAAAATTTTTATCCGTATAAATTTACGGCTTTTTTCATAATTTAAAGCTCCGCCTCGTAATCTGCGCCGACGTCCTCGGCGGAATCCTGCGCGCCGGAATCCTTTTTCGCGAACAATCCGCTTACCTTATCGACCATTTCCGGCACCAAATCTATAAGCTTGTCCACAGACGAAGCGTTCACGTTGACCGGCACGATTCTGACGTTCCCTTTTGAAATCACCAAAAACGCCTCCGCCTTTACCGTCGTTCCGCCGCCGATACCGCCGGAAAAATTTTTCTCGTCGTTTTTATGCTTCGACACCATATCCGCGCCGCCGCCGCCGAACGCGCACGAAACCTTCGCGATGGGTATAACGACCGTGTCCGTGTCGACCCTTACCGCCTTTCCTATCACGGAATTGACATCCACCATTCCCTTGACATTTTTCATCGCGCTCTCAAGCATTTCTGTTACCGGATTTGCCATTTTAAAGTCCTCCTAATCACCAAAACCGTCAATCGCGGCTTTTCCATTTTGATAATATTTTCACCGCGCCGCCCAATACCGTAAAAAGCAGTATCAGAACGCGCATAATATTCGTTCCGAGAATACAATTTATTCCCAATTTTATACATTTGCTTTCAAAATTGCCGTAAATATTTACGTTATAATCCTCAAGCCGCATATTCCGCTCTATCGACGCCACAACGCCGTAAACCGCCGCGTTTGCCGCGCCGACCGCGACACCCGTCTGCATCGCTTCCTCAAAGCCAATCTCGGCGCTTATGTTAAGCGAGTAAATTCTCAGCGCCCGCGTCAGGAAATACGAAAGGAATTTGCCGAGCAAGTCCTTTAAATCCTCGTAAATCTCCGCGAAAAACTTGAAATCCTCAATCAGCTTACCCTTTTCGCGCGGCTTTTTTTCCGCCTCTTCCTTTTTAGGCTTCCTCGGTTTTTTCGGCTTTTTTTCTTCGCAGCTCTTCGGCGCGAGCTTCAGCCTGAAAAACAGGTATCTTATTTCTATCTCCGCATTGTTTTCGTCCTCGCTATACGAAAATGCGATTTTGACCTTAATATGGACTAAAAGCAGAATTATTATCAGCGTTATAATTCCCAATATTATCCACAACGCTGTCATAATACATCCTCCTTATTCCCCATCCTCCGCATTCGCCGCATTCGCGGATTCTGTCACATTCGCGGTTTCTTCTGATTCTGTCGCATTCGCGGATTCTGCGCCCAAGGACTTTTCATCCTCCGTCAAGCCCTCGATTTGCAGCTGCTCGCCCTGATCGGAACCCATATATTTTTCCAAATCCACATACGGCAAATCCTTTGCCGTGCGTAGTCCGAAGCACCGCAGAAAATTATCCGTGGTTCTGTACAAAATCGGTCTGCCCGGCGCGTCAAGCCGCCCGCATTCCTCTATAAGCGAGCGCTCGTAAAGCCTGTTCACGCACCCGTCCGAATTGACGCCGCGTATACGCTCTATCTGAGAGCGCGTTATCGGCTGCTTGTAGGCGATTATCGCCAACGCCTCCATAGCCGCGTTTGAAAGCGGCTGATTTCTCTGCTCGCCGAGTATCGCCTGTATATATGTATAATACATCGGGCGCGAGCATATTTGATAACCCTCTTTAATATCTATTATATTAAATCCGCGCTCCTGCTCGTCATACTCCTTTTTAAGCTCCGCCGCCGCCTTATCCACGGCTTCGATATCCACATCAAGAACCGCCGCGAGCTTCGCCGCCGTTACCGGCTCGCCTGCTGCGAACAAAATCCCCTCTATCGCATACTTAATATTCGCCATTACCCTTACTCCGTATCATCGTTATCCGAGGCGGAAGCGCCGACCTCCTTACCCGTGTCCGTAAGCACAAAATCCTCACGGGCGTAATCGTATTCGACGCTCACGACATTATCCTTTATCATCTCAAGAAGCGCCAAAAACGTCGCTATCATAACAGGCTTCGAATCGTCCGCCTCAAAGAGAGTCTTAAAGTCAACCTTTCTTCCGCGCTTAAATCTGCTCTTGATTTTAAGCGACATATCGTAAACCGAAACCTTTTCGCGTCCGACAATTCCCGAAAACGCGCGTTTTTCCGGCTTCGCGTTACGCTCGCGCCGCGCCAAAATACTGTTAAACGCGTCTATCAGCTCATCCACCTCGTGGTGCCTTGAATATTCCGGAACCGGAAAGCTGATATGCTCCTCGCCGCGAAACACCATATCCTTCGTCGCGCCCTCGGTTTTCCTAAGCTCCTCCGACGCGTCCTTGTACGCCTTATATTCGGCAAGACGGCGCGCCAAATCCTCGCGCGGGTCTTCCTCCTCCTCGTCGTCGTCATTGTTTTTCGGCAGCAGCATTCTTGATTTTATCCAAAGCAAATTTGCCGCCATAACCAAAAACTCGCTCGTGTCGTCAAGCCCCGATCCCTCGATGCCCTCTATCGCATCCAAATACTGCTCGGTTATCTCGACAATAGGTATGTCCCAAATGCTGCCCTTGTTTTTTTGAATAAGCGTCAGAAGCAAGTCCAACGGTCCCTCAAAGCTCTCCAGCTTATAAAGTATCTTTTCCATTCTATGCAAAAAGCTTTATTATAGCGTTTAATATAAGCTCTATACCTCCGTAAATAAAGTTGTCGAACACCCCGAAGCGCAGCAAAACAAACACCAATATTATAAGCACCGCCGAGTAATATCTCTCATATTGGAGCATCTTATAATACGTCCTGTTCGGCAGCGCCGCGCCCAATACCTTCGAGCCGTCGAGCGGCGGTATGGGTATCAAATTAAACAGCATAAGGCTCAAATTATAGCTTGCGAAAAGCACCGCGATACTGTAAACAGCGCTTATCACGCTGTAATTGTAGAAGCCTATCGCAATACATACGCGCGCGAAAACGGCGTAAAGCGCTATCGCCAAAAACGCCATAATAAAATTCGCAAGCGGCCCCGCGAGGGCGGTAAGCGCCGTTCCGACCTTTCTGTTCTTGTAATACTGCGGATTTATCATCACCGGCTTCGCCCAGCCGAATCCCGCGACAAGCATCAAAATCGTGCCCACCAAATCCAAATGCTTAAACGGATTCAATGTAAGCCTGCCCTCCGCCTTTGGCGTCGGGTCGCCGAGCTTGTACGACATAAGCCCGTGCGCAAGCTCGTGCCCCGTAAGCGCTATAAGTATAAGCGGTATGCTTATCAGCTTTTGTATCAAATATGCCTTACTAATCATTACACGTCCTCGTTTTATTATCCCGCGCGCTATGCCTCAAGCTCCTATTGATGCCGCAACTCGGTACGGGTTATTTTTCGCGTTATCTTACCATCTCATCCTGATGTCCGGTAGCCTTGTGCGATTTCATTACCGCCTGAACCTCTTCCATAGAGCTTACGGACATATCGCCCGACACGGTGTTCTTTATGGCGCTTAAAGCGTTGCCGTAGGACATAGCGTCCTCTATCGAGCCGCCGGACAAAATTCCGTACAAAACGCCCGCGACATACGCGTCGCCGCTTCCCACACGGTCGATAACCTCGATATTTTCGTAAATAGGCTCCTCGTAAAACTTGCCGTCGTAATACACGCGCGAGCCGAAATTATGCTTTGTCGGACTTACGACTTCGCGCCGCGTTGTCGCTACAATCTTACAGCCGTACTCGTCGGAATAGCTTTTCATAATCTCATCAAGCGTGCCGGTCTTCTGCATCATACGTCTTGACGTTTCCTCCGAAACAAAGAGGATATCGACAAGCGGCAAAATGCTCTTTATAACCTTGCGCGCTTCCTCCTCGCTCCAAAGCGACGCGCGGTAATTCACGTCGAAGCTTATCGCGACGCCGTGCTCCTTCATTCTTTTAATCATTGCCAAAGCCGTTTCTTTTAAAACGTCGTTTAACGCGAGAGAAATCGAGCTTATATGGAACACTCTTGTCTTGTCGTAAATTTCGTCGTTTATCTCCGAGAGCTTCAGGGTGCACACCGACGAGTTCGCTCTATCGTACACAACCGCGGACTTTCTCGGATACACTCCGCTTTCATAGTAGTAAATACCGAGCCTTTTTTGGTCGCTCTCGTCCCAAATTATGTAATCGTCCGAAACATTGCCGTAACGTATGCGCCGCGCGATAAAGTGACCCATCTTATTCTTCGGCAGCTTCGTAACGACCGCCGCGCGTATTCCGAGATTTGCCGCGCCGCTCGCGACGTTAAACTCCGAGCCGCCGCAGTTTTTCTCAAATGTTTCGCTCTGCGAAATCTTGTCCTTGTTCGGCGGCGACAATCTCAGCATTACCTCGCCGAAGCTAATCAAATCAAAATCCGCGTCCTTTTTAATGAAATCCATAAATTCGCCCTCCTTTAATCTTATTTTACAATCCTGTTCTGACATCCGTCCGCGTTTTCGGCACAGCCGAAAACCATATTTGCTATATTATAGCATACTTTTTACAATTATTCAATCAAAAAAGGCGTATTGTTTATAAAAATTTACAATTGCTCAACGGCCGCAAAGCTCCCGCGCCGCATTCGCGGAATCCGCGTCAAACGAGCCGCTCGAGCGCCGCGTAATTCTATCGTACATTTTTCTGAGCCGCGGACGGTTGTAGCGCTGTATAATCACATAAGGAACATTCCCCGCCGCGTAAAAAAGCGCGCATAAAACATTCGTCAAATCGCATCTGTTGAACACCATTCCCGCCGACAAGAGAATAAGACAAAAATGCGCCGCTTCCGCAACGCAGGTTTCAATAATAAGCGCGTAAATATCGCCCGCCGTTTCACCGCCGGAAAGCCGCTTAAGAAGCAAGCGGTTCACGTATTTGCTCATATCCGGAAGTGAGTTCTTCCACCTTGAAACACCTGTCTTATTATATATTTTACAGCCTTTTTCCCACTTCTTTTCGGAGAACCAAAAGATGTTCGGGTTGACGCGGCTCCTCGGCACAAAAAGTCCCGCGCAAAACACCGCGACAGAGCAAATTGCGGCATATACCGCGTTCCCCAAAATACGACATAAAATCACGCGCACAAAATCACTCTTCCTTCAACAAAACACTTCGTGTCACAATATCATATAATATTATTCTACCACATCCGCGCGTATTTTACAACAGATTAAAAAAATTTTCATCAAAAAATTTTTCAAAAAA